>CAVGTH010000073.1:0-7721 GCA_963632045.1 Roseburia faecis
GGTGTGTTTGTGATACGCATTTTATCGCAGTAACGGTCAACGGTGACGGAAACGCTGCAATACTATCTGTTTAAGTTGTTCAAAAATTCAGTGAAAAATTTGCCAACTTTTACTTGACACTAACAAAATATCAAAAGTTCTTGCTATTTTGTAGAATTTGTGGTAAAATGATTTATAACCTGACAATAAGGGCAAGACTCTGACGGGAAGGCACACAACCAAATTGCGTTATGTGGCCGCACTCTGTCCGGAGTACGGCTTATTTGATGGGAACTTTTCATCCGGCAGCCGAAATTGCAGTTCCGCGCCTTTGATGGCAAGGATGGATTTTTGTTGTTGGCATGCCGAACCATTTTTATTTTGGGAGGTCGCGCGCTATGCAAACCAGAGTCGCAGTCATGTCCATCATCGTAGAAAACAACGATTCCGTAGAGCGGCTTAACCATCTGCTGCACGAATACAATAGCTACATCATCGGACGGATGGGGATTCCCTATCGCACACGCGGCATCAGCATCGTCTCGGTCGCGCTTGACGCGCCTCAGGACACAATTTCGGCGCTTGCCGGAAAGCTTGGCTCATTGCCGGGCGTAAGCGTAAAAACGGCGTGCTCCAACATATTTGGTGATGCAGAAGCATAGCTGATGCCGCCGCTTTGACAAGTAAGAAAAATGAAAACATAAAAAACATATCAGAATCAATCTGCCGGAAAGGGTATTCGACCGCACATACGCCTGACCGAAAAGAAAGGAAGAAAATCATGAGCAACTATAATCCAAAATCCATGCACGCAGAGGAATTTATCTCTGACGAAGAAATCCGCGAAACCGTCGCCTATGCCGAGGCAAACAAGCATAACGGGGCACTGATTGACGCGCTGCTCGAAAAAGCGCGCCCGAAAAGGGACGGAAACAATATCACCTGTGCCGGGCTGACCCACCGCGAGGCATCCGTACTGCTGGCCTGTGATATCCCGGAAAAGATCGAGGCCATGTACCGGCTTGCGCACGAAATCAAGCTGGCGTTTTACGGCAACCGTATTGTGATGTTTGCGCCGCTCTACCTCTCCAACTATTGTGTCAACGGCTGCGTTTACTGTCCCTATCATAGCAAGAATCACAAAATCGCACGCAAAAAGCTGACCCAGGAGGAAATCCGCGCCGAGGTTATCGCCCTGCAGGACATGGGGCACAAGCGCCTTGCCATTGAGGCCGGCGAACACCCGACTATGAACCCGATCGAATACATTTTAGACTGCATTCATACCATTTATTCGGTGCATCACAAGAACGGTGACATTCGGCGCGTCAATGTCAACATCGCCGCGACCACCGTGGAAAACTACCGAAAGCTGAAAGAGGCCGGCATCGGCACCTATATTCTGTTTCAGGAAACCTACCACAAAAAGAGTTATCTTGCCATGCACCCGACAGGGCCGAAGCATGACTATGACTATCACACCGAGGCGATGGACCGCGCCATGGAGGGCGGCATTGACGATGTGGGTCTTGGCGTTTTGTTCGGTCTGGAGGGATATCAGTATGAGTTTGCCGGATTGCTGATGCACGCCGAGCATTTAGAGGCCGTACACGGCGTCGGGCCGCACACCATCAGCGTACCCCGTATTAAGCACGCCGATGACATCGACCCGAATGTCTTTGACAACAGCCTGTCGGACGAGCTGTTTGCAAAAATCATTGCCTGTATCCGCATCGCCGTGCCGTACACGGGCATGATTATCTCAACCAGAGAGAGCGAGGCCGTGCGCGGCCGCGTCCTTGACCTCGGCATCTCACAGATCAGCGGCGCATCACGCACCTCGGTCGGCGGCTATTGTGAAGAAGAACGTCCGCACGACTCGGAACAGTTTGACGTATCGGATCAGCGGACGCTGGATGATGTGGTACGCTGGCTGATGACGACCGGGCATATTCCGTCCTTTTGCACCGCCTGTTACCGCGAGGGACGCACGGGCGACCGGTTTATGAGTCTGTGCAAGACAGGGCAGATTCAAAACTGCTGCCACCCGAATGCGCTTATGACCCTGACCGAGTACCTGGTTGACTATGCCTCGGAGGAAACAAAAGAAGTCGGTTTTGCCATGATTGAGCAGGAGCTTTTAAAGATTCCGAACGAAAAGGCACGCGCCATCGCACGGGAGCATATCGAAGATATCAAAAATTCAAACTGCAGAGATTTCCGCTTTTAACACATGATGAAAAATCCCTTGCTGCCAGGCACCATTTTCAAAGATTGCCATATAGTAAAGTAGATGAAGTGCCATGCCGGATTTTTGCAAGGAGGGGACGCTGCCATGTGGAGAAATCGAAAATGCTGCTGCAGACCGCAGCGGTGCAGGGGAATCGGCGTGATCCTGATTTCGGTCGGCGCCGGCATTCTGCTCGGTTACATCATTCCCTATTACCTGCTGATTTTTCTCTTTGGCTGTGTCCTGATCTTTCTGGGAATCCGCGCAATCCTAAAAAAATGACTGTTTCGTGTGAGAAAGGAGATCATTATGCAAATTGTTGTTGTCAAAGCGCCGAAAATACTCTGCGGGATTTTAAGAGCCATGTTTAAGATGAACCGCCCTACCGCCTGAAATTTTGCCCTTTCGGGCAGAATTTCGGTCTGTCTCCGTCCGTCCGCAAACAGGATGCGGCCGGACGGTTTTTCTTTTTTGAAAAACAGAAGAAAACAAAGAACCAATCAGAAAAACATCGTATTTTGTCTCATGCTTTTTGCTATTTCCGTGAAATTCCGGTTGCTTTTTTTCAAAAGGTGCGTTATAATGAAAAAAATAAATCAGTTTTATAAAATAAGGCAGGCTTTGCAGCAAAAGGAGATGCCGCGCAGCAGCACCCTTTTGCAGTCAGGAGGAAATATGAAAAAAATAGCAGGAATTTTGGCATGTTGTATGCTGGCCGGAAGCTTGGCGGCACCTCTCGCCTATGCGGCGGAAAATCAGGTTGTGGTCGGTGACCGTTTGGAGTTTGCGGACGGCGCAGAGCCGATTATTATAGACAACCGCTTGATGCTGCCGCTCCGCGCCGTATCGGAGGCGCTGGACGCCACCGTTTACTGGTTTAACGACGACAAGCGGATTCAGATCGTACGCTATGACGCCCTGCTCTCCCTGCAGATCGGCAACAACATGATGGGTCGCTACCGCATCACGGACGGCAAGGCATCTTTGATCGACAATGTCGAGATGGACGTTGCCGCAACCATTCAAAACGATCGCACCTATGTGCCGGTTCGTGCCATTTCTGAGGCGTTTTCCGCGGACATTCAGTGGGACAACCCCAACCGCACCGCAACCATTATTCCCAAAGCGGTGACCGAAAACCAACTCAGTCTGAAAGAGATTAACGTGCAGCCGGAGGGGACGCTGTGCAGCGTCTACGGCGTGATTATCCGGGATAATGCAAGCGGCACGTTTTATCTGCGCTCGCTGCAAATGAACCAGGACGGCGACTATGACCGGATTCCGTTCTGCACACCGACAAAAACGTCCATGTCCGACAACACCGCTTACGGAGAATATATTTCCGCTTATTGGCTGGAACAGTTCGGAACCGAAAATCCCGCCGGGATTGTGGTTGCGTTCAGCGGTATCACCCATAACGAGAGCGGCGCAACCTATCTGGTTGTGAATAAAACCACAACCGGCATCCGTTCTTTGGGGCACTATGATACCTACATGAAGTCGCTGGGGTTATACTATAACACCTTTGATAATGTCTATTCGTAAGAAAATGATTTTGTTGCATCGCCGCCTGCCGGGATATGCCCCGGCAGGCGGCTTTTTTATGGGCGGCATAAGGATTGCCGCCGCAAACGCTCCCCTTGACAAACAAAGGAAAACAGTGTAGAATAAAACAGATTACAGGACATAAAAGCAAACTGTTTTGTACGCAAAAAACGCAAAAAAGAAAGAGTGAAATAAAATGGCCATTTGGAACCAAAAGTTTGAAACCATGCCCCGTGAAGAATTGCAAAAATGGCAGAGTGAGCATTTGCGTGACGCGGTAGCGCGCGTCTATGCAAACGTGGCGCCCTACCGGGCAAAGATGGACGCCATCGGCTTAAAGCCGGAGGATATCCGCGGCATTGAGGATCTCGATAAGCTCCCCTTTACCACCAAGCAGGATCTGCGCGACAACTTTCCCTACGGCTACTTTGCCATCCCGATGGAAGATGTCACCGAGATTCACGCATCAAGCGGTACAACCGGCAAACAGACCGTGGTCGGTATGAACAACCACGACCTCGGCATCTGGGCAGAAATCACGGCGCGTGCGCTGACCTCCTACGGGGTCACCAAACAGTCGGTGGTTCACACGGCTTACGGTTTCGGTCTGTTTACCGGCGGTTTCGGCGCGCATTACGGCGCACTGAAGATCGGCGCGCGTTCCATCCCGGTCTCCAGCGGTAATTCGCGCAGACAGATTCAGATTATGCGCGATTTCGGCAGTACCTTTTTGGCCTGCACCCCCTCTTATGCCCTCTCTTTGGTTGAGACGCTCCACGACATGGGCTATACCAAGGATGATTTAAAGCTGGAGGGCGGCGCTTTCGGCGCAGAGCCGTGGACGGCGCAGATGCGCAAGGAACTGGAGGACAAGCTGGGAATCAAGGCCTATGACATTTACGGATTGAGCGAGGTCATGGGGCCGGGCGTCGGCTATGACTGCGTCTGCCAGAACGGCATGCACATCAATGAGGATCACTTTATCCCGGAAATCATTGATTCCGACACGGGAGAGGTTCTGCCTCAGGGCAGCGTCGGCGAACTGGTGTTTACCTGTATCACTAAAGAGGCATTTCCGCTGCTTCGTTACCGCACCAAGGACATTTCTTCCTTAAACTATGAATCGTGCTCCTGCGGCAGAACCTTTGTCCGGATGAGCAAACCGATGGGCCGCAGCGATGACATGCTGATTATCCGCGGCGTTAACGTGTTCCCCTCTCAGATTGAAGAGGTGCTGATGAACACTAAGGAGACCATGCCGCATTATCAGCTGATTGTAGACCGCAAGGATAACAAAGACACTCTGGATATTTTGGTTGAGGTATCGCCGGAAATCTTCAGCGATGAGGTCAAGAATCTGGAGGCCATTACCCGCAAGGTACAGGGAAATCTGATGACCGTCCTAGGCCTTAAGGCCAACGTCAAGCTGGTAGAGCCGCGCAGCATCGCCAGAAGTGAGGGTAAAGCCGTGCGCGTGATTGACAAGCGTCACTTATATACCGAAGAAAACAGAAAAGGATAGGTGATATCCATGGATAAAATCACAGTGATTGTTCCCTGCTATAATGAACAGGCGGTTTTGCCCCTGTTTTATCGGGAAATCGAGAAGGTACGCAGCGGCATGCCGGAGGTCGATTTTGAGTACCTTTTTGTCAATGACGGCTCTTCGGATCGGACGCTGCCGATGCTGCGTGAGCTTTCCAAGCAGGACAGCCGGGTCAAGTATGTCTCGTTTTCCCGCAACTTTGGGAAAGAGGCGGCAATGTATGCCGGCATGGATCGGGCGTCCGGCGACTATATCGTGATTGTGGATGCAGATCTTCAGGATCCGCTTGATCTGATCCCCATTATGTACCGTGAGATTGTGAGCGGCCGCTGTGACTGTGTGGCCGCACGCCGCGTCACCCGTGAAGGCGAGGCGAAAATCCGCTCCTGGTTTGCACGGATGTTTTATAAGCTGATTAACCGGATTTCTAAAACCGAGATCGTGGACGGCGCCCGTGACTATCGCATGATGACACGGCAGATGGTAACCAGCATTTTATCCATGCAGGAGAGAAACCGGTTTTCCAAGGGAATCTTCAGCTGGGTTGGCTTTGACACAAAATGGCTGGAATATAAAAATATCCAGCGTGCCGCCGGCGAGACCAAGTGGTCGTTCTGGAAGTTGTTTTTGTATTCGATTGACGGTATTGTTGCATTCTCCACCGTACCGCTGGCGATTTCTTCGGTGATGGGCGTGCTGTTTTGCCTGTTATCCTTTATCGGAATCATTGTTGTCATTGTCCGCGAGTTAATCTGGCACATGAGTTCCTACGGCTGGGCGTCCATGATCTGCGTACTCCTTTTAGTTAGCGGTGTGCAATTGCTTTGTATCGGCGTTTTGGGGCAGTATTTATCAAAGGCCTATTTAGAGAGCAAGCAGCGTCCCATCTATATCATGAAAGAAACAAACACGGATGATGCAAACCCCATCAATGGGGAAAAATAAAAATAAAGGGACGGCTCGTCCCTTTATTTTTATGCTTGATCCGTACTAAGCCGACGTTTTAGCCGCGGCACCTCTACCGCATAGGCAATAATAAATAAGAGTGCCGCGCCGCTCCATGCGGCAGGACCTGCAAAGCATACACCGGTATAGCCAAACAGAGCCGCCAGGATAAACGCACCGGCCAGGCGGGAGATGAGTTCCACAATACTGCCGACCAGCACGATCCCGGTGTTGCCAAGTCCCTGCTGCACATTCCGAAAGATAAAGATACAACTGAGCGCCGGATAAAAACAAGCCGAAATCGACAGGTACTGCTTGGCATAGCGCACCACCTCACTGACGTTTTCCTCCGATGTACCGATAAAGATCATCGTCATCGCACGGCCGCAGACCGTAACCAGTACGCCGCCAAGCACCGCTATCACCATGATGATAAACGCACTCATTCTGACGCCCCCGCGGATGCGTTCATAAGAACGTGCCCCGTAATTTTGCCCGACAAAGGTCGCCAGCGTCATGCCGACCGAGACCATGGCCTGTATCACCAGCGCCTCAATTTTACTGGAGGCCGCATAGCCGGCCATTGCCACCGCGCCGAACTGATTCAGGCTGGACTGTACCGCTATCGTGCCGGTTGCAATCACCGAAGTCTGCACCGCCATCGGCACACCCAGCCGCAAGTGATCCCAGGCGAACCGTCCGTTCCACTTCCAGTCGCCGCGGCCGGGAAACGACTCCGAAAGTCCTTTTTTCACATAAATCAGGCACAGGAGCGCCGACACCCCCTGCGAGAATACGGTTGCGACGCCTGCCCCCATAACCCCCATGCGGAAGTTCAGGATGCAGACGTAGTCCAAAATAACGTTCAGCACCGAGGCAATCAGCAAAAAATACAGCGGCGTCCGGCTGTCCCCCAGCGCATACAAAATGCTGGATAAGTAATTGTAAAGTACCGTAACGGGAATCCCCCAAAAGATTACGATTAAGTATGCATAGGCATCGTCAATAATCTCCGGCGGCGTATTCATTAAGGTGAGCAGTCCGCGCGTGCCGGGAATACTGACCGCCATCAAAAGGGCAGAAAAAATCGCGCAAAGCATGGCACCCATGGCGATACTGCGCCGCACGCCCTGCATATCCCCGGCGCCGAAACGCTGTGACACCATGATAGCAAAGCCGGCGGCAAGCCCCATGGCAAAACCGATCACACAATACATCAGCGAACCGCTTACGCCGACTGCCGCCAGCGCATTTACGCCGATGGTGCGCCCCACGATAATGGTGTCTGCCATGGAATATAGCTGCTGAAAGATGTTTCCGATAATCAGCGGAATGCTGAAAAGCAGTATATGACGCAAAATATTGCCGCGCGTCATATCCACCGTTTTATCCATTTTCACACTGCATACCCCCTTTGATTCTTCCTTTGCAGTTGTATCATCATACTACCACTTTTTTTTTTTTTTAAGACGTTAT
>CAVGTH010000073.1:7731-9259 GCA_963632045.1 Roseburia faecis
ATAATAAAAATGAGAGAAAAACTCTCCTTTATTCTTCGATATCTTCCGGCGGCGTGTAATGAATCAGCACCCGGCCGATTCTGCGGCCGTCCAATTCCTTTACCGTAACATGAAATCCGCTATCCTCAAACTGATCGCCGATCTCCGGCATCTTTTCCAGCTGCTCCATCGCCCAGCCGTTGATGGTGTTTTGCTCGCTCTCGTACTTCATGCCAAACTTTTCAAAAAGTTCTTCCACGTCCGCGCTGCCGAGCGCGAGATACTCATTTTCGCCGATGCATTCCATATCCTCAATCACATCATCGTGCTCATCCCAGATTTCGCCCACTAACTCTTCTAAGATATCCTCCATGGTTACAATGCCGACCGTACCGCCGTATTCGTCCGTCACCACCGCCATATGCGCCTGAGATTTTTGCAGATGCTTAATCAGCTTTGAAATCTTAATGGAATCCGAAACAAAAATCACGGGCGTAATGATATCCTGTAAGGTCTGTCCCTTGGTGCGGATCATCACAAAAAAGTCCCGCTGATGAATGACCCCCACGATGTTATCGATCGTGTCCCGAAAGACAGGGATTCTGGAATAGCAGCTTTCCATAAAGATATGATAAATCACCTGCGGATCCTCTTCAATATCCACCGCGGTCAGATCCACGCGCGGCGTCAAAATATCGCCGGCCTCCAGGTCATTAAATTCGATCGCGCTTTTAATCAGGTCGCCCTCCTGCGCATTGATGCCGCCGTCACTCTGCGCCTCTTCCACAATGGTTAAAAGCTCCTGCTCGGTGATGCCGCGCTCGTCCTGCGTTTTAACCAGTTTTTTGAGTATTTTTTTCCAAATGCCAAACAAAAAGTTAAAGGGAACCAAAACCGTCATAACCGCACGCAAAATCGGCGCCGAAAATATCGCAAACCGCTCCGGCGACTCCTTAGCGAGGCTCTTTGGCGAAATCTCGCCGAAGATCAAAACGATAACCGTCATAATCACGGTCGATAACGTGACCCCGTAATTGGGAAAAGCCTTTAGAAAAAGCACGGTCGCGAGCGAAGATGCCGCAATGTTTACCACATTGTTTCCGATTAAGATGCTGGACAACAGTTTGTCGTACTGCTCCGAAAGCCGCAGCGCCAGCGCCGCTTTTTTATTGCCGTCTGCCGCCATGTTTTTCAGCCGGATGCGGCTGAGCGAAGAAAACGCCGTCTCTGTTGCCGAAAAATATGCCGAACAAATCACAAGAAAAATAATCAAAAATAAGGTTCCCGGGCTACCGTCCATAAGGAAAAATCCCCCCTAAAAGATATTTTTATTTTAGACACAAAATACTTTCATTGTATTCCTAGAGTATAACACAATATCGGGTGCAATGCAACCGTTGTCTCTTTATGTCATACAAATTTAATCTTGATTTAGGGATTTTTCTCTGTCCTCCCATGGATTTTTCGCATAGAAACTCTCGTTTTTCTCAAACTAAAACCGTGACAATTTTTAAAACAGGAGGTTTTTTTATGTTTGATTCTTCCTACC
>CAVGTH010000074.1:0-9226 GCA_963632045.1 Roseburia faecis
GACCACATCCTTGCCCTCGCTGCGCTTCACGATGCCACCGGGGCGCCGATTGCCATCCACGAAAACGGCGCGGCGTTCCTAAAAGACGGAATTAACAATCTCTGTCACTACGCCGACATCCCCTGGACGCCGATCAAACCGCAGCGGCTGCTGCATGACGGCGACGTCATTGACTTAGATGATTTGTCGTTTCGGGTTCTTCACACGCCGGGACACACTGCGGACTGCATCTGCCTGTACGGAAACCATATTCTCTTCAGCGGCGACACCCTCTTTTGCCGCAGTATCGGCCGCACCGACCATCCAACCGGCGATACAAAGCTGGAGATTGCCTCTATTTTGCAAAAACTGATGCCGCTTCCGGACGATACCAAGGTCTATCCCGGACACGGCCCTTCGACCACAATCGGAGAGGAGAGAAGGGAGAATCCGTATCTTCAATGAGTGATGAGAAAAAAAGCCCCTGGGGAATCCTGACCGGGATTCGCCCTGCAAAGATTGCAATGAAACTGCTGACCGAGGGCAAAACGGACGATGAAGTCGTTGCTTATTTCACCAATGTCTGCGGCACAACGGCGCAAAAGGCCGCACTGGTTTTAGAGACGGCAAAGCAGGAGCTTCCGGTCAGGCAGGCGATGTACCCGGACGGAATCAGCCTTTATATCGGGATTCCTTTTTGTCCCACCCGCTGCCTGTACTGCTCTTTTGTGACCTGCGGCACCCGTCAGGCTGCCAAGCTGATTCCCGATTATCTTACCTGTTTAAAGAAAGAGATTGCCTATGCCGGGGCGCTGACCGCGCGCGGCGGCAAGCGAATTGAAACCGTCTATATCGGCGGCGGCACTCCGACCACCCTTAATGCCGAGCAGCTCTCGGTGATGCTGGCGCAGATCTACGATAGCTTTGACCTGTCCCACTGCCGCGAATTTACCGTGGAGGCCGGACGGCCGGACACCGTGACCGAGGATAAGTTAAACGTCTTAAAGCGGTATCACGTCAGCCGCATCAGCATCAATCCGCAAAGCATGAACGAAAAAACACTGCACACCATCGGGCGTGCGCACACACCGGCGCAGATTCGCGATGCGGTTGCGCTGGCGCGCAGCTGCGGCTTTGACAACATCAACATGGATGTCATTGCCGGTCTGCCGGGCGAAACGCCGGACGATTTTCGCCATACCATGGAGGAGGTGGAGGCGCTCTCTCCGGAGAACACCACCGTACATACCATGAGTGTCAAGCGTTCTTCCCGGCTGCATGAATATCTGGATCAGTATACACTTGCCACCGCCGACACGGTGGAGGAAATGGTGGATTTTGCCTACGCCTATTTAAAAACGCTCGGAAAGCATCCGTATTATCTGTACCGGCAAAAGCACCAGCTGGGCAACTTGGAAAACGTCGGCTATGCAAAGCAGGGCTGCGACAACCTTTATAATATTTATATTATGGAGGAGCTGCAAACAATCCTTTCCTTAGGCTGCGGCGGCGTAACCAAGACGGTGGATCCCGTTACCGATCGGATTGAGCGGCTCTTTAACGTCAAAGAGCCAAAAGACTATATTGAACGGATCGACGAAATGCTCGCACGCAAGGAACACGTCTTTGCGCCGCAGCGGCGATGACTGCCGGTGGCAGTCATCCATCGCTGACCGAGGCGGGAGCCGAGACGGCATGGCTTAGCAGGGGCGGCGATCAAATGAAAATGAAATTTTTTGCAAAATAGGGTTTATCGACACACACGAGGAAGGCCCCGGCAAAAATGCCGGGGCCTTCCTCGTTTTATCTGTTTAGCTATTGATCGAATAGTTGGGCGATTCCTTGGTGATATTGACATCGTGCGGATGGCTCTCTTTCAGGCCGGCGCCGGTAATTCTGACAAAGCGGCCGTTCTTTTTAAGAAGCGGAATCGTTTTGGTTCCGCAATAGCCCATACCGGAACGCAGACCGCCGAGCAGCTGAAAGATGGTATCCGATACCGCGCCCTTATAGGGAACACGACCCTCTACGCCCTCCGGAACCAGCTTTTTCATACCCTCCTGGAAGTAACGATCCTTGCTGCCGTTGTTCATGGCGCCGATCGAACCCATGCCGCGGTATACCTTAAACTGCCGTCCCTGATAAATCTCGGTCTCGCCGGGGCTTTCTTCGCAACCGGCAAAAATACTGCCCATCATAATTACGTCCGCACCGGCTGCAATCGCCTTTACCAGATCGCCGGAATACTTGATACCGCCGTCGGCAATCACGGGGATTCCGTACTTTGCGGCAACCTCTGCCGCGTCACAGATCGCAGTAATCTGCGGAACACCGATACCTGCAACCACACGGGTGGTACAGATCGATCCTGGGCCGATGCCGACCTTGATTGCATCCGCGCCGGCGCGAATCAAAAATTCTGCCGCTTCAGCGGTTGCGATGTTTCCGGCAATCACCTGTAAATCCGGGAATGCCGCCTTTAACTTTCTCAAGCAGTCGGCAATGTTTTTCGAGTGGCCGTGTGCAGAATCCAAAACCACTGCGTCAACCTTTGCGTCAACCAGCATCTGCGCTCTCTCTAAAATATCGCCGGTAACGCCCAGTGCGGCGCCGACCAGCAGGCGGCCGTTTTCGTCACGGGCGGAATTGGGGTACTGGATCGCCTTTTCGATATCCTTAATGGTGATTAACCCTTTTAAGCAGCCGTTTTGATCCACGATCGGCAGCTTTTCAATCTTATTCTGGCGCAAAATCTCTTTTGCGTCCTCTAAGGTGGTGCCAACCGGTGCCGTCACCAAATTCTCTTTGGTCATGCACTCTGCAATCTTTTTGGAATAGTCGTTTTCAAACTTCAGATCACGGTTGGTTAAAATACCCACCAGCCGCTCATTCTCCGTGATCGGTACACCGGAGATTTTATACTTACTCATCAGCTCTTCTGCATCATTTAAGGTGTGGTTGGGGGATAAAGAAAACGGATCAACGATAACGCCGTGTTCACTGCGCTTTACCTTATCAACCTCAGCGGCCTGCTCTTCCATACTCATGTTCTTATGGATAATACCGATACCGCCCTCTCTCGCAATGGCAATTGCCATATTGGACTCGGTTACCGTATCCATCGCGGCACTCATCAGCGGAATATTCAGCTTAATCTTTTGGGTCAGCTGCGTTGATAAAATCGCCTCTCTTCCCACAAAGTCAGACTCCTGCGGTACCAGAAGCACGTCGTCAAAGGTCAATCCCTCTTTTTGAAATTTGTCGGTATACAAATTCGTCCACATCCTTTCATGATTTTATCCAAATGTTTCGGCTCGCTTGTCCGAACAAAGCCTACAAGAAAACCGCCGTCCAGACGCTGCGGACAGCGGTTGTAATTACCTTTTATTGTAGCACACAAAAAAGGGGTTCGTCAACCGTTTTTTAAAAAAAGCGGCAGTTTTTGTAAAAATTACGGATTGGCGTGCCGCACAGCCTCAATGATTCCGTCGCATTGCGAAAATTTGGCGTTCATATTTAAGGTTGATCCCACACACATCTGACGGTTGGTATCGGTATAATACCCGTTTTCGCCATCCTTGCCGCGGAACGAAATCGTCACATGCGCCGTAAACCGATTCTCCGTCGGCACCTCGCGGTAAGTTCCGTCCGTCAAAAGGAGCATGGTCGTTCCCGGCTCGGCGGTCACACTGACGATGTCGCCGACATACTCCTTGGTGGTGCGGTCATAGACCTGACCGCCCTTTTTGAGTGCGTCCACATTATACTGCCGGATATTTTTTACCTCCACAACGCATTCCATCGGCTCTCCTACGGCAGCAGGAACCTCGCCCGTGTCGGAAAAACGCATCCGAATCCCGAAAATCAGCACGATAACCGCCAAGATCGCAAGCAAATCAATCACACTGATTTTACCAAATAATTTTCCGTCTTTTGTCAGCATCTCATCCACCTCCTACTGTGCTGCGGTGTCTACCGCCAAAACAAAGCCGTAGCCTGCCCAGTTTTTGCTCTTCATTGCGGCGCCCATACCGACGCGCACCGCATTGCCGTTGATTTCGACCGCCTGTGCGGTCTCGATTCCCTGACCCTCTAAGGTCAGCTTGATATCATACCGATCGGGTACCTGTCCTTCGCGTACGGCACCGTTCCTCGTATCATAACTGAGCGTCACTGCCGGCGTCACCGTAACATCCGTCACACGGGTCTGCATTTTCTCTTTTTCACCGATCACGACCGCGTCGCCGACCTTGGGAAGCTCTGCAAATTCCTTTTCCTTTGACGTCAGTTCTACCATCATGGTGACCTCGGTGTCCTGCGCCGCGGCCTGCTGCGCCTTCTTTCCGCGCAGAAGATATCCGCCTGCCGCCACGGCGGCAATCAAAACCAAAAGAATCAGTCCGTCCATGAGATTCCATTTCGCTTTCATAATCCACAACCTTTCTCTATGTTATGCCTTTGTTTTTCGTTTCTGATCCGCCACCGACTCGTACACCCGTTCAATCGCGCGGGTGTTGACCGCAGCCGTAAATTTTTCTTCAAAAATTCTGCGGCAGTTTTGCGCCATCGTTTGGTACAGCGCCGTATCGCAGAACAGCTGCTCCAGCCGATCCGCCAACGCGGCCGCGTCATGCGTGGGAGTAATAAACCCGTTGACGCCGTCCTCAATCACACCCGGATTTCCGCCAAAGTCGGACACAACGGCCGGCTTTCCGAGACTCATCCCCTCTAAGAGCGAAAGGCTGGTTGCCTCAGTGCCGAACGAGCAGTTGACCTGCACGTCCATCCGCTGCATCAGCGGCGCAACGTCCGTGACAAAGCCCATCATGATGACCCGATCCTCTAGATGCTTTTCTTTGATCTGCGCTTTTAATTTTTGTTCCATCTCGCCGGTTCCGGCAATCAGAAACTTGGCATCAACGCCGCGGCTGCGCAGAATTTCGGCAGCCTCGATAAAATACGTATGCCCCTTTACCACATTCAGCCGCGCGGCCATGACCGCCGTCTTTTCGTTTGGCGCAATCCCAAAGGTTTGTTCCAGTTTTTTGACTGCTTCCTCCGGCACCTTCGGCAGCGCCGCAACGCCGTTTAAGATAACTTCGATCTTCTTAGCGCTGACGCCGGTCTCGGTCAGATTATCCTTGGCCGCCTCGGCCACCGCAATAATTTTTGCCGCGGTCAGGTTATTCACCAGTCCGTTGATCTGCTTACCCGGAAAATGCGTCAGTGCTGCCGGCGGCGGAAACACGCTGTGTCTGGTATACACCACCGGAATGCCCAGGCTAAACGCCGCAAACCGTGCCGACATGCTGGCGTGCGTATGCACCACATCCGGTTTCAGCTTTTGAAAAAGCCGCCGCAGCGCGCGCACCGCCCGAAAATCCAATGATTTTTCCGCCAGGTTTTCCATCTCATACACCGGAATGTCAAGCGCCGCGATTTCCGGCTTTAACAGGCTGTCCTTGGGAAGCACCGCCCCGGCAGAAAACCGGCTCCGGTCAAACGTTTTTAAAAACGTCAAAATACACTTTCCGGCGCCGCCGATGTTGGAATCGGAGGACACCTCTAATACTTTTAACACCCAAACGCCTCCTTTTCCCCGGCGGTGAGCTGCGCCGCAACCGTGCAGACCGCCATCGCAATTCCCAGCGTCAGCCAAAAGATCAGCATCACGCGATAGTTATAAAAACAATTGTCAAACATGCCTTGGATCAAAAAGCCGCATACACCAGCGCACAGTGCGCAAACGAGCGTGGACAGCGGTTTTCCTTTGCCGCCGCCCGTTTGATAGCCCACCATCGCCTTTTTGAAAAACAGGACAAGAACCAGAAGAAAGACGCCGATTCCCACCACGCCGGATTCCACCAGAATCTGCAAAAACAGATTGTGCGAATGCGGCGCCACGATTCCGTTATAAGAATAGAAGGGATAGACCTGCGCAAACGCCTCTGCGCCCATGCCGATGCCGGATATCCAAAAATCCCGAATCATAGCAAGCGTTCCCATCCAGATATAGACGCGGTACGATGTGGAGGAATCGTCCATATTACCGATACTGGTAAAACGGTTTAAAATGCTCTGCGGCAGAACTGCCGGCAGCAGCGGCAATGCAATCAGCGCGAGTCCCCAAAGCTTGCCGGCCGCAAAGGTGATAAAGACGGCAGCCGCCAGCAAAAGACCGATCCAGCATCCGCGCGAGAAGGTCAGAATCAGCGCAAGCAGCATCACGGCGGCGATTCCGGCATAGGTGAGCCGTGCGAGCGGTTTTTTCACCACCCACATCAAGCCAATCGCAGCCGGGAGCACCAGCAAAATATATTCGCCCAGCACGTTGGGGTTTTCCAGTGTGGAATAAATCCGCATCTTGATATCCTGAAACATCTCTTCATCCATCCACGCCTGCGCCGTATCCCAGCCGAACAGATACTGCGCAAGGCCGTAAAGGCATACCAAAAATCCCGAAATCACAAAAATCACCAAAAGATTCCAAAGCTGACGCTTGGCGGTGATTAAATTGGTTACCAGGAAGTAGGCTGCAATAAACACGGCATAAATCGCCCAGATTTGCAGACTCTTTGTGCGTGCAAATGAGGTCATGGCGCAAAGCAGATAAATCAGGACAAAGGAAATCAGCAGCAGTCCCATGCCGTCACGGCGCCACGCAAAGCCGCGGTGCGTAATACTGTAAATCACCAGAGAGAACAACGTCAGCATCGCCAGCCCTGCCATTGCCATAGTCGGCGCAAGCGGCGCCAAAAAGACCAGCAGATACAACCCGGCAATCGGCCGCTCTAAAATCAGAAAGAGCACGCAAAACGCCGGCAGCATGGCCGCACCGAGCAGCGGATTGGTCAGACCGCCGGACAGGCCGCAAAGCAGACCGGCCAGCGCCGCGATCATAAGCCGCCATTTTCCCTCGGTTTCTTTTTCATCATACCAATCATAGCGCGGTTTTATCTGCAGCATACCGCAAACAAACGATACCAACTTTGAGGCACGCAGCCAATCGGTCGCGTTGCGGTCAAAAAATACAAGGACGACCCCAAAAAGCGCGGCAAGCAGCAGCGGAAGAGGTGAAACCGCAATTTGAGAAAGCGCTGCACCGACGGCAATACCCACGGTGCAGCCCAATATCAAAAGCCCCAAGAAACGCAGATTCAGCGCCAGAATATTATGCAGGTACAAACGGCACATCCCCATGATGCGGCTCTTTTTAAAAAGCGTGCCGAGCGGCTCCGCAAAGCGGCGCCCGATCGCCTCCAGCAGCAAAAACGGCCAGAACAAAATCTTGCCGAAGATGCTTTTTGCGGCGGCATCCTCGCTGATATGCGCCTTCCGAAACCAACCGGCGATCCGGCTCTTTTGCCAGAGCCCGGACAGACCGTCATAAAAGCGGCGCAGCAGGCGATACAGTACACTGTTTTGAATCCATCGCCACAGAAAAAGCCAGATTGCTTCAAAATAACCGGGAGTTTGATTCATACTACCCCTACTTTCTCAAAAAAATTTTCAAACCGCTGCGCAGCAGCTCCACACGCAGCAAATAACAAAGTCCCAAATAGAGCACGGCGGCAGGCAAGGCCGCAAGACACAGGCGCAGCAGGGTCATTACCATTCCGGTGCCAAGCCCGGACAAAACGGCATAGACAACATGCGCAAGATAGGCCGTCGGCAAACCGCAAAGCAGCATTTTCACGGCGTCTTTGACAAATCCGCGCGAAATGGTTCCGCGGCGGCGGCGCTGGATCATCACCATCAAAAGAACCGCCATAATTAAAGAACTGACCGCGCTGGCAAGCGCCAATCCGCCGACCTGCATCGCAAAGAGCCGCACAAAGACAAAGGCGCCGGCGAAGTTTGCCACAATTCCGAAAAGCGAAACCAGCATCGGCGTTTTTCCGTCACCGATGGCATAAAAGCTTTTATTCAGCACCTCGCACACGGCGTAGCCGACCATCCCGATCGAGTAATAAAACAGCGCCGTCGCGGTAATCGCGGTGGATTCTGCCGTAAAGGCGCCGCGCTCAAATACCACGCGGATAATCGGCTGCGAAAGCGCCAGAAACAGCGCGGAAATCAGCGTAATAATCAAAAAAATCCAGCCCAGCGACTGCTGCGTCATTTTTGCAAAGCCGTCGCCCTGCTCCTCACCGCTGAGCCTTGACAGTTTCGGGAAGATGAAATTCGTCACGGCGTAGGCGAAAACACCTACCATAATAATGTAGATCTTGTTGGCCCAGTTCAGCGCCGAGACCGCGCCGTCCCCCAAAGAGGATCCAAAGGACATGTTAATGACATTACAAAGCGGCTGCACCCAGGAGCTGATTAACACCGGCAGCGCAATGCTTGCCGCCTCCTTCATGCCCGGATCGGTCGGCCGAAACCGCACATGAAAGCGATAGCCGAACTTCTTCAGCCAGGGCAGCTGAACAAAAAGCTGGAGCATCCACGCAACCAGCATGGACACGGCTACTCCAACAAGTCCCAAACGGTTGCCGAAAACAGCAAGATAGAGAATCATCACACCGTTTGATACCACGCTAATCAGCGACGGTACGGTAAATTCACCGTACGACTGCAAAATCCCGACCGAGATATAGGCCGCCGCGGTAAACGCAATCGACGGAAAAAGAATCCGAAGCAGCGCGGCCGTGGTCTCAACCTTACCGGGGATTGCCGCGTAGCCCGGCGTCATCAGACGCACCAGCGGTTCGGCAAGCAATATCCCAAGCAGCGCGGCCGCCATGGCAATGGAGACCACCACCGTCATAAAGCAGTCGGCAAATTCCAGTGCAGAGGCCTCACCCTCCTGCTGCATCCGGCGGTTAAAAACGGGTACAAAGGTGGACAAAATCGCCACGCCCAGCACCATATCAAAAAAGAGGAGCGGAATCTGTGTCGCGGTATTTAAAATATCGGATGCCATCCCCTGACCGTACAGATTTGCAACCATGGTCTCGCGCAGCAGTCCCATAAATTTTGCAAGCAGAATAATGACCGCCATCAGCCCGATGGTTTTTACGGCCTTTTTTCCGTTTTGCGGCGTTTCGTTCATAGGTGCGATCGCTCCTTTTGTCTTTCCTGTTTCATCAAAAAAATCATACCTGATCTTCGTTTCTTCTGATAGTATAGCCTAATTTTTCAATTTTGTAAATACCGGCAATCAAAACGTAACATTCCATCTTTTTTATACACGGTTCCTTTTTGTTTTTCAAAAACCGACAAGTCCTTGAAAGAAGAAAGAGCG
>CAVGTH010000075.1:0-4752 GCA_963632045.1 Roseburia faecis
ACTATACAGGATATTTTTGTAAATGTCAAGATAACGGGCGCAATGGCCGCGTCTTTTTTGTGCAAGAGACACTTTTTAAAATCTGTCCGAAACGGTAAAATTGGAAGATGTTTTTTCAAAGTTTTTTTGTATTAGGTGTTGACAGAAAAACAGAAAATGTGCTAGAATAAAATCTAATGGATTTGATGGACTATTATATTTAGGTAGAAACTCGCCATCGTCGGCACGGCGGATCGTATCTGCGGCTTTTGGAGCATCCAAAGCCGGTTTTACGGCATTTTGCGGTGTTGCTGTCCGCCATGGCAGGGTGCAATGATACAAAATAAATGGGGTTGAGGTAAGCTATGAAAATCGGGATTCCGAGAGCGCTTTTGTTTCAGTACTACTATCCGCTTTGGCGGTCATTGTTTGAAAATTTAGGATTTGAGGTCGTCCTTTCGGACAAGTCCAGCAAAACCCTGGTACAAAAGGGGATTGCCGTGACCGTACCGGAGATTTGCTTGCCGATTAAGATCTTTGACGGTCACGTGATTAACCTGATCGAAAAGGGCGTTGACTATATCTTTTGTCCGCGGTTTGTGCACATTGAAAAGGGATATTGGTTCTGCCCGAAGTACATCGGCTTGCCGGAACTGGTTGAAAAGACCATCCCGGAGGCAAAACTGCTGGTTGCGGAGATCGACTGCCGCCGCGAGGACACGGCGGATCCGTCCTGCTACCATAAAATTGCCAAAACGCTGGGGATTTCGCACGGCAGAATGAAGAAGGCATTAAAGGCCGCCGCGGAAGATTTTGCGGCGTTCCGCAGTTATTGCAGGCAGGGTCTGACGCTGGATGAGGCGGCCATGGTTCTGTACGACAAGATTCCGCTTGAGAATTTTAAATTGCCGAATTATCAGACCACGATTGGACTTTTGGGATATATCTACAATGTGTACGATCCCTTTATCAGCATGGAGATCATCAAACGGCTGCGCGAGATGAAGGTGCGGATTATTACCTTCGATATGCTATCGGAGGAAGAACTGCTCCGTTACCGGGCAACCAATACCCGTCCGATTTTCTGGACCTTTGCCGATAAGCTTTATCAGGCGGCGCACGTGATGATTCAGGATAAGGGTGTTGACGGACTGATTCACATTACCGCCTTTGGCTGCGGCCCGGATTCCGTGGTCGGAAAGGAAATCGAACATGATTTTGCCGATTCCGGCGTGCCGTTTATGACGCTGCGGATTGATGAACACACCGGCGAAAATCATCTGCAGACCAGAATTGAGGCCTTTACCGATATGATTAAGCGTAAGATTTATTATCGGGATAAGTAGTATCAGGTTAGGCATAACACTTTCTCCGCCGGGTGGCGGTCCGAGACCCGGATTGGATTATGAAATTACGGACAGAAAGGCAACCGATCGTATGAAAGTATCGTTTCCGCATATGGGATGTGTGACCGGCTACAAATGGCTGATGCAAAAGCTGGGACATGAGGTGATTATGCCAAAGCGCCCCAGTCAGCGCACCATGGAGCTTGGCGTAAAGTACAGCCCGGAATTTATCTGTTTTCCGTTTAAAGTGATGATGGGAACCTATATCGAATGTGCCGAGGCCGGCGCCGAGGTGATTGTGACCTCCGGCGGCTGCGGCCCCTGCCGCGCCGGTATGTACCCCGATGTGCACCAAAAGGTGCTGGATGAGCTTGGGTATCATGTGCGCGTCATTGTGTTTGACAGTATCTTTCAGGATTTTCATGCGTTTTATGAAAAGGTGAAGCTGGTCTTAAACGGGACGTCAACGCGCCGCTTTCTGCGCCTGGCTTATCTGACTTATGACATGATTAAAAAGATGGACACCTTGGAAAAACAGATGAAGATAGCCCGTGCGCACGAAGAGGAAATCGGCGCTTTCAGCCGCGCATGGCGCAAGGTCACCCATCTGTTTGAAATCTGTAATACGCATAAGGACATCAAGGCGGCCTACCAAAAGTCGCAGGAGATCTTTGCGGCAATCAAGCAGGTTCCGGTGGAGGAAAAAGACCGGATTCGCGTGGGGATTGTCGGCGAGATTTATGTTGCGATGGAGCCGTCGGTAAATAAAAATGTCGAAGAGATTTTGAATAACCTCGGCATCGAGGTGGAAAACGTGCAGTACATCTCTGACTGGGTTGCCCATAACATTGTACCGCAGTGGCTGCCGTTTCCGAAGTCGCACCGCGGCTTTCGTCTGTCCGACCCGATTTCGCCGATTAACTGCGGCGGCCACGATAAAGAGAATATGGGCTGGGTCTATGATTTTGCCGCGCGCGGATTTGACGGCGTTGTCCATTTGATGCCGTTTGCCTGTCTGCCGGAACTGGTTAACCTCGGAAAGTTCCCTGCGGTGTCGGAGGAACTTCAGATGCCGATTTTGTCCCTGTCCTTAGATGAACAGATGGGCGAGGCGCATGTAAAAACCAGGCTGGAGGCCTTTGCGGATTTGATCCGATCCAAGCATCGGACAAAGGTTGCAAAGGGCTTAGCACAGACTGCGGCCGATGTTGCGGCACCGGCGGCAAAGACCCCGGCAAAACTGGGCGTTTGATGGAACATAGGAGGAACTTTTATGAAATACTATTTGGGAATTGATATTGGTTCGGTCAGCACGAATGTCATCGCCATGACAGAGGATTATGAGGTATGCTTTAACGAGTATATCCGCGCCAACGGTCAGCCGCTGGAGAGCGTGAAAAAGGGGATGAACGAACTGCGCCAAAAACTCGGCTGCAAGGACGAGGATATTTTAGGCATCGGCACAACCGGCAGCGGCCGTGAACTGGCCGGGGTTCTGGTCGGCGCCGACGTAGTAAAGAATGAGATCACGGCGCACGCAACGGCAACGCTGCACTATCATCCGGACGCGTCCACCATCTTTGAAATCGGCGGTCAGGATTCTAAGATTATCATTTTGCAGGACGGCATGGTGACGGACTTTGCAATGAATACCGTCTGTGCGGCAGGAACCGGCTCCTTTTTGGATCACCAGGCAGAACGTCTGGGTATCCCGATTGAGCAGTTCGGTGACATGGCGCTGTCTGCGGAGGCAGATGTGCGGATTGCCGGCCGTTGTACGGTGTTTGCGGAATCTGATATGATCGCAAAACAGCAGTACGGATTTTCTAAGGCAGAAATTATTAAGGGTCTGTGCAGCGCATTGGTTCGGAACTATATCAACAACCTGGGCAGAGGCAAGACGTTAAAGCCGCCGTATATCTTCCAGGGCGGTGTTGCGGCCAACAAGGGCATCCGTGCAGCGTTTGAGCAGGAGGTCGGCCACGAGGTCGTGATCCCCAAGTATTATAACGTGATGGGCGCAATCGGCTGTGCAATCCTTGCCAAAGAACAGATGGAGCAGACCGGCGCCGCGCCGGCGTTCAAGGGCTTTGACCGGCTCTCGTTAGAGTTTCGGCCGACCAGCTTTGAATGTAACGATTGTCCTAACATGTGTGAGGTTATTAAGGTAGTATCGGAGGGCGAAACGCTGGCAGTCTGGGGCGATAAATGCGGAAAGTACGCCGGGACAAGCCGTGCGGCAAGAAAGAGATCCTAGGAGGGATAATATGGCAAGCTATACGTATCGGACGCGCGGCGTGTGCGCGCGTGAGATTTCGTTTGACATTGACGGCGATACTGTGTATCACGTGCGTTTTTCTTCCGGCTGTAACGGAAACACGCAGGGAATTTCCGCGCTGGTAGAAGGGATGCCGGTGGATAAGGTAATCGCGCTTTTGCACGGCATCAACTGTAACGGAAAGGGAACTTCCTGTCCGGATCAGCTGGCCAATGCCTTAAAAGAGGCAAAGGAAGGCAATCTGTAAATCGGCGGTATTGACGCTTTGAGACTGTGCATGCACAGTCTCTTTTTTATGCTTGTTTTGGGTCAAAGGCGGCGTTTTGCCGATACTTTCGCGGAGAGCAGCCTAAAACCTTGCGAAACATTTTTCCAAAATGCGCGTCAGAGCGGAACCCCGTCTCCTGCGCAATCTGCGCAATTTTTTTATCCGTTTGCATGAGCAGCTGCGCGGCGTGCCGCACCCGAAGCCGAATCAAATAATCGCGGTAGGAGACCTGCATCACCTGATGAAAGACCCGGCTCAGGTAAGAAGGAGACATATAAAACTGCCCGGCAAGATTTGTCAGGCTGCAGTCCTCCATATAGTGAGCGTCAAGGTACTGTGCAATCTCCAAAATTTTGCCGTGTGCGGGGGTTTCTCCCTCTTGCGGCAGCGGTGTGCGCAGCGGCTGATCCTGCATTTGCCAGCGATAAAGGCAGAGCATCAGCCGGCCGCAAAGAAGCCGCTGCATGACGGTGTTATCCGGGAGTGCCGCCTCCTTTTGCAGCGCTTTGAGCAGCTCCGCTGCAAGTTTTTCCCGACCTGTGATGATGACGGGCTCAGGGAAATTTTTTTTAAAAAAGCCGGGGCACTCTAAGGTGTGCTCTAAAAAATCCGGTTTGATATAGAGCAGGATTCTGGTGTGATCCGGCTGCTGATAGGGCAGCGTCTTATGCAGAACGCCGGGCGGAATCACAATAAAATCGCCGCGTTTGATCTGATATACGGCGTCGCGGATAAAATAGGTGATGCTGCCGGATGCTAAATAATAAATTTCATAGCAGTTGTGAAAATGACCCGGTTTAAAAATACTCCCGGCGTCACGGCGGCAGTGTTCAATCAAAAAAGATTCATAAATCGGATCAAAAAGCGGCATCTTCTACACC
>CAVGTH010000075.1:4762-9074 GCA_963632045.1 Roseburia faecis
ATCATACGATGAGGAGAATGGATATGCAAACAATCAAAGAAGTGATCAAAAAGCCGTGCCGCCCGGAAAAGGTGATTCAGTTCGGCGAGGGCGGATTTCTGCGCGGATTTGTCGACTGGATGCTCCAAAAATTGAACGAGAGCGGCCTGTGGAACGGCAGTGTCGTTGTAGTGCAGCCGATTGAAAAGGGAATGTGCGACGTTTTGTCGCAGCAGGACTGCCTTTATACCCACGTGATGCGCGGACTGGAAAATAAAGAGCCGGTTGTCCGCAAGGATATTGTGGACTGTATCTCGCGCTGCGTCAAGCCGTACGAGGATTTTGAAAGCTACCGTGCGCTGGCAAAAAATCCGGATTTCCGCTTTATTTTTTCCAATACGACCGAGGCCGGCATTGCCTATGTCCCGGAGGATCGCGTTACCGACGCGCCGCCCAAAAGCTATCCGGCAAAGCTGACGGTTTTGCTCTATGAACGCTACCTGGCAGGGCTTGGCGGCTTTTGCATCGTTCCCTGCGAACTGATCGAGAAAAACGGTCAGCGGCTTTTGGAAATCGTGCTGCAATACGCGAAGGACTGGGAACTTGGCGATGACTTTGTCTCCTGGGTTCAAAACGAAAACTCGTTTTATAATACCCTGGTGGATCGGATTGTGACCGGGTACCCGAGGGACGAGGCCATTGATCTTGGCTATGAAGACCATATGCTCGATACCTCCGAGGTGTTCCACCTCTGGGTGATCGAGGGAGATACCAAGCTTTCGGAGGAGCTGCCGTTTGACAAGGCCGGACTGAACGTTGTCTGGACGAAGGACGCGCTCAGCAAATACCGAACCCGCAAGGTGCGGATTTTGAACGGTGCACATACCTCGCTGGTTCCCTATGCGATGTTAAAGGGCTTTGACACTGTAAAATCCTGTGTGGATGAGCCCGATATGCTGGCCTATATGAAGCGCTGCATCTTTGATGAGATTATCCCGACCTTGGATTTACCCAAGGAGGAACTGTGCGCCTATGCGGACGATGTGCTGGAGCGGTTTGCCAATCCGTTTATCAAGCATTATCTGTCCTCCATCGCGCTCAATTCGGTCAGCAAGTTTAAGGTGCGCGTGCTCCCCTCGATTTTGACTTATATCGAGCGGTATCAGACCGCGCCGAAAACGCTGATGGAGGCATTCGGTGCGCTGCTGCGCTTTTACCGTACCGATATGGCGAATGACGATCCGAAGATCATGGCATTTTTAAAGACCGCCACAGTGGAAGAAGCCCTGGCAAACGAAGCCCTTTGGGGACAGGATCTGTCCTTCTTGGTAAGCGAGGTGAAACCGTATGCGTGATCGGATTTCTCCGCTGGACAATGTCGCGGTGGAACTGCAAACCGGGCATAAGCACGCGGTATGCGATATCAAAAAGGGCGAAAACGTCATCAAATACGGGTTTCCGATCGGCCATGCAACCGCGGATATTAAAGCAGGCGAATTGGTGCATTCGCATAACCTGAAAACCAATTTAAGTGAAAAGCTGAGCTATACGTACCGGCCGAAGTGGAAGGAACTTGCTCCCGTTTCGGGAGGGACATTTATGGGATATCGCCGCCCGGACGGTCAGGTCGGCATCCGCAACGACATCTGGATTGTGCCGACGGTGGGCTGCGTCAATCGGGTCGCTCAGGCAATCGCCGAAAAGACCGGCGCCCTGACCTTTGCGCATCCGTTCGGCTGCTCGCAGCTGGGCGATGACCAAAGCGTCACCCAAAAGATTTTATGCGGTCTGATTCGGCACCCCAATGCCGGCGGCGTTCTGGTTTTGGGGCTTGGCTGCGAGAATAATAACCTTACCGAGATGAAAAAGGTGCTGGGCACCTGGGACGAGGATCGGGTTAAATTCCTCAATGCCCAGGAGGCCGAGGACGAAATCGGGACGGGCGTGGAATATGTTAAGGCACTGGCGGACTACGCCAAGCGTTTTAAGCGGGTGCCGATTCCGATTGCAGAGTTAAAGGTCGGGTTAAAGTGCGGCGGCAGTGACGGACTGAGCGGCATCACGGCAAACCCTTTGGTCGGGCGGTTTTCGGATATGCTGATCGCCCATGGCGGAACCAGCGTTTTAACCGAGGTTCCGGAGATGTTCGGCGCCGAAACGCTGCTGATGGAGCGCTGCGAGACCGAGGAAACCTTTCAAAAAACGGTGGCGCTGATTAACAATTTTAAGGATTACTTTACGCGGCATCACCAGGTGATTTATGAAAACCCGTCGCCGGGCAATAAGGCCGGCGGCATCACCACTCTGGAGGAAAAATCCCTTGGTTGTGTGCAAAAGGGCGGAACCTCAAAGGTGGTGGACGTCTTAGATTACGGCGATACGCTCACCCGTCCGGGACTGAACCTTTTAAACGGGCCCGGTAACGATATTGTGGCGATTACCAACTTGACGGCGGCCGGGGCGCACATGATTCTCTTTACCACCGGCCGGGGTACGCCGGTGGGGGCGCCGGTTCCGACGGTAAAGGTTGCGACAAACTCGGCGCTTGCCATGCGGAAGAAGGGCTGGATTGACTTTAACGCCGGCGTTTTGACCGAGGGCAAAACAATAGATCAAGCCGCACAGGAGTTTTTTGATTTCTGTATGGCGGTTGCCTCCGGCAAACCGACCAAAAACGAAGAACACGGTTACCGTGAAATTTCTATATTTAAGGATGGTGTTACACTATGAGTTTTATCCATGACGATTTTATGATCGGAAACGAGACGGGACGGCGGCTGTTTCACGATTATGCGGAGAAAATGCCAATTATTGATTACCACTGTCATCTGGATCCGAAAATCATTGCCGAGGATCATCAGTTTCGGAATATTACCGAACTCTTTTTGGGCGGCGACCATTATAAATGGCGCGCCATGCGCTCCAACGGCGTTGATGAGCGGTACATCACCGGCGACGCGCCGGATCGGGAAAAGTTTCAAAAATGGGCAGAGACCATACCCTACCTGCTCGGCAATCCGCTGTACCATTGGACGCATCTGGAACTGAAGCGTTATTTTGATATTGACGAGGTATTGTGTCCCGATACGGCAGAGATGATCTGGAATTGCTGCAATACGCTGCTTGCCAAAGAGGAATTCAGTGCAAGAAATCTGATTCTGCGCTCGAACGTAAAGGTGATTTGTACCACGGACGACCCGGCGGATTCCCTTTGCTATCACCAAAAATTAAAGGCCGAGGGCTTTCCGGTCAGGGTTTTGCCGA
This sequence comes from Roseburia faecis, assembly GCA_963632045.1. Taxonomy (GTDB): domain Bacteria; phylum Bacillota; class Clostridia; order Monoglobales; family Monoglobaceae; genus Ructibacterium. The sequence goes on from CAVGTH010000075.1 coordinate 8,006, forward strand.
CCTTCCGCCCGGATAAGGCGGTTAACGTGGATTTGGAGACGTTTGTCCCCTATATGAAAACGCTGGGCGTTTCTTCTTATGACGCACTGATTCAGACCTTGCAGGATAGGATCGGCTATTTTCATCAAAACGGCTGCCGTCTGTCCGACCACGCATTGGATGTCATTCCGTACGCAACGGGCGACCCGGCCAAGGTGTTTGAAAAAGCGATGCGCGGCGAGGCCATCACAAAAGAAGAGGCCGACTGCTTTAAAACGGCCGTTATCTCGGCATGCGCCGAAAAGTACGAGGCGCTGGGCTGGACGATGCAGCTGCATATCGGCGCGATGCGGAATAACAATCAAAAAATGTATCAGGCGCTGGGCGCCGATACCGGCTATGATTCGATCAACGATTTGTCGATTGCAAAGCCGCTGGCACTGTTTATGGACGCGTTGGAGCGCAAGGACGCGTTGCCAAAGACGATCCTTTATACCTTAAATCCCAAGGATAATTATGTGCTGGGTACCATGCTCGGCAACTTCCAGAAGGCGCCCACGCCGGGCAAGATTCAGTTTGGTTCCGGCTGGTGGTTCAACGATCAGCGAGACGGCATGGAATCGCAGATGCGCGCGCTGGCAAACCTTGGTCTGCTCAGCCGTTTTGTGGGAATGCTGACCGACTCGCGCAGCTTTGTGTCCTATCCGCGCCATGAATATTTCCGCCGGATTTTATGCAATCTGATCGGTTCCTGGGTAGAAAAGGGAGAATATCCAAACGATGACGCAATGCTGAAAACCATTGTTGAGGGAATTTGCTATCATAACGCAGAACGGTATTTTGGGTTTTTAGACTAAAATAAAATTTTGCGCTGATTCTGTGTTGACATTTTTTGCGGCTTGATGTATAATAGATATAGAAAAAGGGCAAACCTCTAGCCGAAAGAGAGTAATCCGAACCCGCCTGAAAAGGCAAAATTTTGGCATCTTTCGGCTTGTCATCTTTGCAAGGCGCCGAGCCTTGCTGCATCTTCCACACCAAAATCTGCTCAAAATTGAATCCTTTTCAGGTCGTAGAATTTTGAGAGAGC
>CAVGTH010000076.1:0-9068 GCA_963632045.1 Roseburia faecis
TTGATTATAACAATCCGCACCGCATTTGTCAACGCAGCGTACAAACAAAAATTGCCGGGGGCAAAACCGTGCCTCGGCAATTTTTTAAGTTTTCTTTATTTTGATGTATCGTCCGGATAAATTTCAAAGATAGGACTTGCTAAAATACCGGTCTCCTTTAAGCAATATTCATAGCACCACGCAGCACCGTCGGTACGCCAGAAGTCCGGTCCAACCCACCGATACTGCAACACATTATGAACGCCGCCAAAGGTATTGATCCTTGTTCCAAACGCCTCAATTGCGATCTCGTGTTTTCCTTTTTTCAGGTTCGGAATCTTTAACTGATACGGTGAGAACGCAATCACGCCCTTTTCCTCTCCGTCCACAAAGACCTTAAGCAGTGCGGCGCGGTAGTAGTTCGCTTGGATCACCGCTGTGCAGTCCGGCGTCTCGATTTCCGTCCGATAAATCAGGTTACCGCCGTAGAACGGCATTCCCTGGGTTGCCAGATCCGAAAATCCGATCTGCTCCGGCGCGTCAATGATGGTCGCAATCCTGCCCTCCACCTTAACGCCGAAATCCCCCAATATATAGCACCATTCCGTATTGGTGCGCTTTCCGAAGGGCAGGCGTACCATCAGCTCATTTTTGCCGACATGAAGCGGCGGCAGCGGAACTGTCTTGATGCTATGATCGGTATACCAGCCGTCCGGCAGTGACGGAACCGCCTCGCCGTTCAGCGTGATACCGGCCTCTTCTGCGCGCTCTAACGCAAGCTTTGCCCCGGTGACCGGGATCTCGCTGTAAATCGCAAACCGCAGCGCAAGTTCGTTATGTACCGCCTCTTCCTCTACAACCCAGGGCTGTGCAAAGGATTCTCCGCGCAGCGGCCATCCCATCCGTTTACGGCAGATATTATCCAGCCTGAGGATCTCCTCCTCCGGCCGGAACGGTTCGCCATCGAGCGAATATTCCGCACGGTCAAGCATATAGACATTCGGCTCGGTGCGTTCGTAATCCACCTTGCCGGTCACCCGCATTATGCTTTCCGGTTCACAACAGGTCGTATCTTCACGATTGTCCGGCGCAGCATTCTCGTCACGGGTCAGCTGCAGCAAAAGACTGTCGTTTTGATACATGGTATAAGGAATAACGGTGGTTCCGTTTTTATGGACATAGGGGATGGTACGGATGCTGCCGTCTAAGGTATCATATAACATCGGGCGATAGCTGCCTTTGACACATACCGTAATTTTTTGTCCCTCTGTCCTCTCCGGTGTCATCTCCGGTATCTCGCTTATCTTTTTGCCATGCGCCACAAAGAGCCAGTTACAGGTCTCGTCGGTTCGCATGTTATAAATCAGGTTTTCTGTCGGAGCGCCGTTTGCGTTCTTAATCCGCACCTCTCTGAAATCCTCCAGCGCGTCCAGAATCGCAATTTTATCATACGGAACATGCTTGCTGCGATCATAGAGCGCCCGGGCTGCGTCACTTGCAGCCGCATCGACATACTTCGGGCATTCTCCGGCAAAGATGACGCTGCCGCCAGCTTGGTGAAAACGCTCTAAAATCGCCAGTGTTGTTGACCGGATGGTTTTACAGTCAGGCACCACTACGACATCGTATTCCATCACGCCGACCTTCAGCTTATCGCCGTCATCACCCACCTGCGAGGGCAAAAGCGCCTCATTGACAAAGTCAAAATCCACGGTGCCAAACAACAACCAGGACACGATATCCTTGAATTTGTTGTCTGTTTGTTCCCGAACGGCAAGGGTATTCTCCTCTGGGCCGTAATCTAACCAATAGCTTTCAATCGGGTGAATCACACCGACCTTGACCCGCGGCTTTCCGCGCGTCAGCGCCGTATTCAGCCGCGCAAAGTGATCTTCAATATAGCGATACTCCTTATACCAGGGCGACTGATAACTGATGGACGCCGGATAGTCGCGCTTTGCCTCGCCCTCCATCGAAACCCAGGAAAGATGCGGTACCCGAACCGTTACACCCAGCGCCGCCTGCCAGTCTCCCTGGAATTTATGACCCCGAAAATCAAAATCCCAGTTGGTAACGCCGTAAAGTTCGGACAGCATCGCCTCACGGCCGTACTGATGCACTGTCGACTGGCACTGCTTTGCGGTTGTCAGCTCCACAAGGTTGCAGAGTATATCGATGCCCGGTATCGTAAAGGAACGGTACGAACGCATGGCATCACCGACAAATGCCGTCTGCTGCCACAGCCATTCTTCCCCCAATACATGTCCGGTCAGTGCAAGCCCGTGCTCATTACACCACTTTCCGCAGTTATCGGCATAACTGCTTGCAAACTGCTCCGTCAAGCGGTCATGGTAATGGTAACGTGCGACGGAAGCTGCGCCGTCTGCCAGATTCCACACGATTTCGGGCAGCTTTTCTATGATGTCATAGTGGTATGTGTCAAAAAAGAGTTTCGGAAACGCCATCGTCCACGGAAAATATGCCTCTTTCTCGCTGTCTGCAACACCAAGCGGACACTTTCTGGCAAAATGCGGCTCGTCCGTAAAAATCGAGGGTACGGTTTTGCCGAACTCCTCGCCGATCGCCTTGTCATACGCCGCATAGGTCACCTTAATGAATTCATCGATGGCCTCTTTGTTTAAGGCATCCACATAGGTTTGGTTGTTAAACCAGGGATTTTCCTTTGACGTCTCGGTGTACGCATACCACTTCTTCCCCTCCGGGGTATCTTTTTCGTTGATTTTCCGATACTTTTCCAGTTCGCCTTTTGTGTTCAGCACGATGTCATAAACGGCTAAGAGATAGGGCTTTCCCTCCTGCTCAGCCACGTCAAATGAAAAGCATTCCGGCTTTTCAAGGCTAAAAACCAGCCGTCTTTCGCGATACTTCGGATTTTTTGTCACATAGCCGCCGGCAAAGCCGGACGCCCAGCGATCCTCATCATATAAATAAGCCAGCATATCTTCTTCTTTTGCTTTTTTGACGCAGGTACGAACCAAATCCATAAATTCTTCGCCGAGATAAGGCGTCACGATCCCGGTTCTGGCATGCATATGAAAGCCGCCGAAGCCCATTTCTTTTAAGACCATGATCTGTTCTTTCAGCATTTTGGCATCCATCTTGCAGTTCCACGCCCAAAACGGAGTGCCGCGGTATTCACTGGTTGGATTTTGAAACAGAGCGGTATCCAGTTCCTTGGTACCGTTTTTTTGATAAAACATCCAATCACCTCCAAGGTTTTTGTTGACATCATTATATCCTTTGGTTATAATAAAATCAACGGGTTAATCTTTCTATTTTACCCTAAAAGTTTATCTTTTACGGAGGCCGTCATGATCGAGTTAAAAGAGACCTATATCAATCTGCACCCGTGCACCGCCCGCAACGTTCTGCCGCACAAGCACGTGTATTTAGAGCTTGCCTATGTGACACACGGCGTTGCACTGCACAAAATCAACGGCACAAACGCCGCAACCATCAAATCCGGGGACTATTTTATCATTGATTATAAAACCGCGCACGAATATTATGCAAAAACAAAGGAATTTTGCGTGATTAACTGTTTGTTTCTCCCGGAACTGATCGACAAAACCCTGCTCTACTGCAAGGACTTTCAAACCCTTTTGCAGCATTATTTAATAAAAATCAATGCCGATGCCATGGATTACAGCCCGGTCAACCACATTTTTCATGACGAAAACGGCAAAATTCTTGCCATTTTAAACGAAATGCTGGAGGAATATGAAAAAAAGCAAAATAATTATATTGAATTGATCCGATCCGACCTGATCCGGCTTTTGATTCACACCACGCGTAAGGTCCCGTCCGGCGATACGCCCTGTGATATCACACAAAGGATCATCAATACCGTTTTAAAGCATTATAATGAGCCGATCACCCTGTCGGATCTCGGCAATGTGGCAGGGTACAGCCTGCCCTATCTCAGTAAAAAGTTTAAAGAAAAGACCGGGTCATCCTTTCAGAACTATCTGAAAAAGGTGCGTATTAACGAGGCCTGCCGCCTGCTTGCGCACACCGATAAAAAGATTGAAGAAATTGCGGCGCTTGCCGGCTACCGCGACATGGACTGCTTTCGCAAATCCTTTTGGGATATTGCGCAGTGTACGCCAAGCGATTTTCGCAAAAAGATCCTTACCGCATCGGAAGAAATATAAAAACGGGGCCGAAAATTTCAGCCCCGTCATTTTAGCCTTTGATCCGCAGTTTTCCATCCTCAACGACGACATACGGGCCGTCCTCTGTCAATTCTACTTCGCGGCCGCGCACCGCTTTGATCGTTTTCGGCGCGATAAACTTATCAATTCTTCCGATGGGCGCAAACCCATCCCGAATCGGCACTACGATATAAAGCTTATATTCGTTGATGTCATGCAGCATAATCTGCATCCTGTCCTCCCGGCGCAAAATGGTGAGTTCTTTTGAAAAATGCTCATAAACCGCAAATTCTTCTCCTTCTAAGCCGTCAATCTCCATGGGCGATATCGTTCCGTCCACCGCACGCATTTCACCGTCAATGTTAAAGACGGCGATCACACCGCTGCCGCCGCAAACATTTTGCAGCTTAAAAATCTTTCCGGATGCGGTCGGGTCTGCCGTCAGGCAATCCGCCGTCGGCATCGCCGGCCGGTCGCAGCGCAGAATCCTGCCGTCGTCCGTAATCAGCGGCATAAGGATTTCACGTCTGCTCCGCTCCAGCTTGTCGCTGACATAGATCGGACCGCCGCTGACGGCGCGCAAAATACTGTTTTTTACCGCCTGTCCGTCATCCGTCCACCACATATCCCAGTCACCGTAATAGAACTGTCCCTGAATCAGGCAATTGTAGGAACACTGCGTAATATGCTTGGAAAACCACGCGCTGTCCTCCGGCTGAAAATCATCGCTGCAGCGCGATATCGCACTGACGCTCCGATTCCACATATTTTCGTTCGCCATACCCATACAGTTAATCATGGCATTATCAAAATGCTGACCGACCGAGGCCTCAATGGCAGAATGCATCTCTCTTACAACCGTTCCGACCGGCGCCATGTTTCGATAACGCTGCGTGACGCTCTGGTTATCAATTTTGACAAAATCGGTGCCGCACTCCAAAAGATAATCATGAAACGCACTGTAAAACAGGTACGCCTTGTCCTGGCGGAAAGACGGAATATATTCGCCCTCCTCGTTTTTAACCAGCAGGTCATGATGATCGCGGTAGATAGCCCCCTCCGGGTCGATTCCCTTCCAATAGCCGGTGGTCGGGTGCCACATACCGACCTTCATACCATAATCCTTCATTTTTTGAATGCACGCCCCAAGACCGTTCGGAAAACGGATGGGATCTGCCCTAAACGCATATAATCTTGACGCGTGCATCAGCCGAAACATTTCATTGCGATCCTGATAGGAAACGCCGTAAAAATCGCGGACTTCTGCCCACATATCGTCAATGATCGCCCATTTTACCGGGATATTCTTCTGCTTGAATTCCTCACACTTTTTGATTAAATCCTCTTCGCACACGCGGATCTCCATCGCGTCCCAGCTGCACCAGCCGAGGTATTCAAAAGCTTCGGGATAGCGGCGCTCTTCTCTCAGTCGGCAGCCGTTATTTAAAAGCGTCAGCGCCGCTTTCGCTGCCTCCTTTAACAGGGTATACGGATTTTTCCCTTCGGCCGAGACAAACGCCAGCGCTCTGCACGCGCTGATCGAATCATATCTTGTAAACAGCCTGGCCGTGATACCACCGTCCCCATTGCCCTTTAACACGCACTTATATTGCTCTGACACCACCGGCAAAATCACGCCGAAGACCCCGTCCTCTTTTTGATAAATCAGCCCCTGCGTCTCGTCCGGAATATCGCCGAGCGCCGTGCCGAATGCCGGCATACACCAAAACGGCGAATGTCTGAAATCCGCCATCCAGCTTTTGACCTGCGAAACCGTAAAATCAATCCCGGCGCCAAAATCCGCATCCAGCAGCGACCCCGAAAATCCGTCAATATATACTGCGTCTACACCGCCTTGTTTTTTTACCTCTGTCCGAACATGAAAATCCTGTACCGACCCGTCCGCCGTTCTAAGATATGCCTTTAACCGCTTCATCCGTCCACACTCCTTGTTACATTAACGTTAATGACCATCTTTGCTTTATCGTAACACATTTTTAAATCCCTGTCAAGGCTTTGTGTCAAAACGGAGCAAAATCATTCGTTTCGCAAATCAAAAGAGCATTTTTGGCCGGCAACCGGCCCAAAATGCTCTTTTTAAACCCGTTAAACTCGCTTGCTGCGACACAGACCGCAAAAAGCAGAACAAAACCGCAAAGGATTAAAGCGGATACATCGAAAGATATGCTTTGGTATTTTGACACATTTCATCAAACAGCTTTTTCGCATCGGTGATCGGACAGGTCGTCAGCGGATCATTTGCAAAGGCGGAGAAGATTTTGGTAAGATCCCTCTCCGCAATGCCGTCCGATACCAGTTCCTGCTCGGCACAGATTCTCGATACCAGGGGATAAATCTCGGTCGGAATCGGGCCGGCAAAGACCGGCGTCAGCGTGCCGTCGCGGAATACAGCATTGGTTTCCACCACGGCGTCCAGCGGCAGGTTGGGAATCTGACCGCGGTTTGGAATATTCACATTGGTAACAAGTTCGCAAAGCCCCAGCAGCGCACGAATCTGATGAACGCCCTCTTCGCCGGTTCCCTTGATGGCAACCGCCTCTTCGCCGGAGCAAAGCCGTGCACTCCTTGCAAGCCGCTTTTTTAAGTCTTCCTTTCGCGATGCCACAGAGGTTAAGCCAAAGTGCATTTCGCGCACGCGTTCCGGACTTTCCAGATACCATTTTCCCTCGCAGAACTCTGCCAGATGGCGATCTCCGGCTGCCGCAATATAGCCAAACTTTAAAAACAAATCCATCTTGACCTTTTCCTCGCTGGCAAAGGCGTTGTTCATCCAGTTGTCATCGACCGGATGGCCGGCATGATAACCGTCTTTGTGTTCCAGACAAAATTCTCTGTAATACGGGAAAAGATCGACGCCCTGATAGGTCGCTTCAGTCAGCCAGGTAAAGTGGTTGACGGCAACCGGGTTTACTTTAATTTCGTGCCGTTCTACATTTTTTGCCCCCAATTTTTCTTCCGCAACCTTGGCCAAAAACTTTTGTGTACCAAATACCTCATGGCAGCAGCCAAAAGCGCGAATCTCCGGGAACACCCGATAAAGCGCCTTGACGCAAAGCGTCATCGGATTGGTATAGTTAATAACCCACGCCTTGGGGCAGTATTTTTTGATATTTTCAGCGATTTCTTCATACATCGGAATGGTGCGCATGGCACGAACAATGCCGCCGGGGCCGGAGGTATCGCCCACTGATTGATAAATCCCGTACTTTTCCGGGGTATGTACATCAGATTCCATTTCATCAAAGGTGCCGGGCAGAATGGACATAATCACAAAGTCCGCACCGCGCAGCGCCTCCTCCGCCGTTTTTGCCGCAACATAATCCCAGTGCGATTTTGCACCCTCGGCACTGTTAAATTTGTTTCCGATGATTTCGTTATGTTGCGCCGCCTCATAATCAATATCGTAGAGATAGACCGTGCCGCTGATGTCATCAACGCTGACCAGGTCACTCATAAGCCCCCACGCCCATCCGCGGGAACCGCCGCCGACATACGCAATTTTTATTTCCGATACCTTACCTTTTTCAAAAATCATACGATCGCTCCTTTCTATGCAACACATATCCGATCATTGCACATCTAGGCATAGGATATCTCAATTTTGTCAAAAAAACAATGAATAATATTGACGAATCTCTTTGTTTATAATACAATATTGACACAGAATGTAAGGAGTGAAACCATGACCGAGGATTTTTATCGCACCGATTTCAAATGTCAGGTAGAATGCCTGGAAGATGAAAAAGGCTGGAGCATGCCCGGCATGCATTATCATGACGGGTACGAAATTTATATTTTAGATCAGGGAGAGCGGACGTACATTATTGACGGCGTTTTATTTGAATTAAAGCGCGGCGATGTTGCCTTGATTGCCCCGCACGAATTTCACAGTACCGCGGGCGGCGGTTTTCGGCGTTATTTGATCTCTTTTCAGGAATGCTATCTTGACAACTATTTTACCAAGTGTGCAAAAGAAGAATTGCTTGCGTGCTTTACGAAAAAAAAGCTGCATCTTACGCCGCAGGCGATGCAGGAGCTTTTGGATCGAATCCTGCCAAGAATCAATCAGCCGCTCTCTGCCGCAGAGTTTGCCTCTGTGATGGAAATTTTAAGCCGGTGCGCAAAAGAACGCGTCCTGCCGCCGCTGAGTGAAAAAAACCAACTTGCGTCAGACATCATCGAATATATCGGAAAAAACTATACGAAAATCACGTCGCTGGAGGAAATTGCCGGGAAGTTTTACATCACAAAATATTACCTGTGCAGACTTTTTAAAGAATATACGGGAATGTCGGTTTTTGCATACATTAACACACAAAGAATCCAGAGCGCATGTGATGCCCTAACGCAGACAGCAGGGCCGGTCTCACAGATTGCGGCGCAGACAGGGTTTCACTCTTCCATGTATTTTTGCAGAATGTTTAAGGCGGTGACAGGGAAAACGCCGCTGGCATACCGCCGGCAGCATACGGCAGACGCCCCCGAAAAATCATCTTCTGCAAAACCGTCCCTCTGATGCCGGCATAGGCGCACCGGCACTCGCCGAATGTTTTATCCCCCTATTTGTACACGTGAAATCCGTTTCCGACGATCTGCGTTGACTCTGAAAAAATAATAAACGCCGATGCGTCCTTTTCCTGCACCCGTCTTTGAAAACACTCCGCCTCGTTTTCCTTTAGGGCACACATTAAGACTGTTTTATCCTCCATGGTATAGCCGCCGGTCGCACGTACAATGGTAACACCTCTCGGTGAATTGGACACAAGATATTTTGCCAATTCCTCACCGCAATCCGTGACAACAAATGCAAGCTTTGAAATATTCAGCCTTCGTATCAGCCAATTGATTGTGTAAGAGGAAATCATGAGTGCAAGGATTCCGTACAGCGCAAGT
>CAVGTH010000077.1:0-5822 GCA_963632045.1 Roseburia faecis
AGGCAGATGTGACGCGGGCGGAGGGCTATCAATTCAAAGCAATATCTTGCTGAAAACCGATTGATTTCTTTCATTTTATAAACTAATATTTACATTCGCCGCGACTGCACCAAATCCGCCGCTTTTCATAGACTGTAAGTACAGAGGTGTTTCCATTGAATCAATTTTTGACTTTTGCATTTATCGGCGGAGACTTAAGACAAATACGGGTGATCTCCCGTTTCGCAAAAGAGGGTTATCCGGTGCGCACCTTTGGCCTGGAGGCGGCGTCCTATCCTGCCGGCGTTTCGGTTTTTGCCTGCGACAGCCTGGATACGTGCATCAGCGGCGCCGACATCGTGGTGCTGCCGCTCCCCTATACCGGGGACGGCGAAACCGTAAAGACCGCCTTTTCAGCGGATAAAATCTACATCGGCGACTGCCTGCGCAAAATGGCAAAGGATCAGCTGCTCTTTGCCGGCCGTGCGGACGATCCGCTCAAAACGCTTGCCGCGCTCTATAACGTCCATCTGATCGACTATATGCAGCGCGAAGAGCTGGCGATTCAAAACAGTATTCCCACCGTGGAGGGCGCGATCGAGATCGCCATGGCAGAGACGCCGTATACCATCCACAACAGCCGCTGCCTGGTTCTCGGCCACGGCAGAATCGGCAAGATGCTCTCGCACACGCTCGGCGCCCTCGGCGCTAAGGTGAGCGTGGCGGCACGCAAAAGAGCGGATCTTGCCTGGATCGGCTATCACGGGTACCGGGCGCTGACCTATGCCGACCTGCCGGGCTGCATCGCGGACTATGATCTGATTTTTAATACCGTGCCCCACATGGTTTTGGATTTCAAACTGCTGTCGCTGCTCTCGGATTCCTGCCTGATCATCGATCTTGCGTCAGCGCCGGGCGGCGTTGATTTTGAGACGGCACAAAAGCTGGGGCGAAACGTGATCTGGGCGCTCTCGCTGCCGGGCAAGGTCGCGCCGCAGACCGCAGGCGACATCATCAAGGACACCATCTCAAATATCTTAGAAGAACTGGGGGTGTAACACTATGCAAAACGGCCAAACGATCGGCTTTGCCCTGACCGGCTCCTACTGCACCTTTCAGAAGGTGCTGCCCCAGATCGAGCATCTGGTACATCTCGGCTACCGCGTGATTCCGATTCTGTCGGAAAAGACCGCGGTCACCGATACACGGTTCGGCACAGCCGAACAGATCCTGCATAACATCGAATCGATCACCGGCGAGACGGCGATCACGGCGATTCCGGACGCGGAGCCCATCGGCCCGAAAAAGAAACTGGATCTTTTGCTGATTGCGCCCTGCACCGGCAATACGATCGCAAAGCTTGCCACCGGGATCGCGGACAGTACCGTGACCCTGGCCGCAAAGTCGCATCTTCGCAACAACCGCCCGGTCGTCATCGCGGTATCGACCAATGACGGCCTTGGCGCAAACGCCAAAAACATCGGCACGCTGCTTGCGCGCAAGCATATTTATCTGGTTCCGTTCGGACAGGACAGCTGCATCGAAAAGGAAAATTCCCTGGTGGCGCATTTTTCGCTGATTCCCGACACGGTCGCCGCCGCGCTTATGGGAAAACAGCTGCAGCCGCTTTTGGTCTCTTACGAAAAATAGAAAAAAGGGGGTCTGCAAACGCAGACCCCTCATTTTGTTATGCATCCGGGTTTTGGGCGGAAAAATCTTCTTCGTCCAGATCCTCAGCCGTAACCTCCACCTTTTTCTTCTTTCCCAAAAGCTCTGACACCTTGTCGATCGCCTCCGGCGCCAAATCCATCAGTCTGTCATAGACGCTGTTTTGCGGCGTGACAGAAATCATCCGGATCTTTCCGCCGCCAACCACCAAAAATCCCTCCGGGGTCAGCGAGATACCGCCGCCGGTACCGCCGCCGAACAGGTTCTTCGGCGCGCCGTTTTCATCCGTACGGGCGTTCTTTTTTACCGTCTCAAATTCCGAGCCGCCGACGCCAAAGCCAATGGCAACCTTTGAAATCGGAATAATCACCGTGCCGTCGGGCGCCGTAATCGCGTCGCCGACAATCGTGTTGACGTCAATCATTTCTTTTAGGCCCTGCAGCGCCGTAAACATAATTCCTTCAATCGGGTGCTTGTTTTCAGCCATGATTTCCACTTCCTTTTTTGAATTGTTTATAACAATAAGTAACTGCCAGCACGGCGGCTTGCCTGATTGCCGCATGCAAGATCTGCGCCGGCCTTACTTTTATTATACCTTTTATTTCAAAATCTAACCGCGCCCTGTCATAATCGGGGGTTAAAAAAAGCTTGGGATAATCCATCACAAAATAGCGGCAAAGCAGCGGATATCCCGTCCCGACCGCCGACCAGATGCCGCCGTAGAGCATTCCGGTATACGCCGGGTTCCCGGTGCCGAAATCCAGCGAAACAGAGAGCGATAAAATCGCAATTTTGCGCCGCGTATCATCGAAAAAACGGTGCAGCATCTCTCGTCCCTTTTTGAAATAGCCGATGTATTCCTGCGCCACGGCGCAAAATCCGTCCATCTGAAATCCGCCGCCTTCCTTATCATAAATCCGCTTTTTATCCGCAGAAAACGGGTTCTTTCGCGCTTTGGCTTTCTTTTTCTTTTGATTCTCCGCCGCATCCTCTCGGTTCTCCTGCGGCTCTTCATTCTTATGCAAGTCTGTGTTCTCCGCCTGCTCCGCACTCTTCGGCGGCTCCTCCGGCTTTTTCTTCGGCGCGGTAAGATCGCGGTAAAAGACCCTTTTGCGCCTGCCAAACAGAGAGACCGCAAGCGAAACGGTCTTGTTTGATAGCACAACGTAGACCGTCCACCGATGCCACAGCAGCGCCGCCGCTGCCAAAATCACCGCGGCAAGCAGCAGCATCAGGATCATCAGCACATCACGCATAGGGTTCCTCCCTCTCTTCTCCTATCGGGCAAAGGGTTTCAGCGAATCGTCAACATCTTCCCTGCAATCCAAAGCTTCCTCCGGCGGATCGGACTTTGTATCGTCTTTGGTATCACTTTTTGTATCGCCTTTTACATCACTTTTTGCATCGCTTTTTGTATCGCCGGTTTCGTGTTGCAAAACGCCGCCGTCCGTATCTTTCGCCGACGACGCGTCCGCCGATGCCGCATGCTCCAAGTGTTCTCCCTCCGCGTCCATGGCAAGCTGCTGCGGCGCAAGTTCCATCTTCAGCTGCATTGCCTCTTCGGAATTTCCGAACTTGTCATAATCCGGCAATTCGCTGAGCGAGGCGATGCCAAAGCAGCGCAAAAACTCCTGCGTGGTGCCGAAAAGCAGCGGCCGTCCCGGCGCGTCCAGCCGTCCGACCTCCTCAATCAATCCGCGTTCCATCAGCCGGTTCGCCACATAATCACAGTTTACGCCGCGGATATTCTCCATCGCGCTGCGCGTCACCGGCTGGTGATAGGCAACGATCGCCAAAACCTCAATCGCCGCGCCGGACAAGTTCTGCTTTCTCCGCGGCTCTGCCAGCATGGAGACGTACTCGCTGTACTCGCCCCTGGTGCACATCTGATACGAATCCTCCAGCTGAATCACATGGATGCCGCGGCGCTCATAGTTATACTCGTCCATCATTTTTTTGAGTATCTCGCGCAGCGAACGCTTGTCCACATCGACAATATCCGCCAGCCGTTCCAGTTCGACCGCGTCCCCTGCCGCAAACAGCACACTCTCTAAAATGGCCTGTATCTCTCTGATTTCCATACTATCCGTTTCCTTTGTGTTAAAATACCGGGCGCTCAGTCCTCAATCCCGGTTAAATCCACCGTCTCCGCATCGTCGGTGCGGTAGACGCGCGGATTTTTGATGCTTTGATCCTCGCCGTATTCGATCCTGATCTTCTTCATTTTAATCAACTCCAGCACGGCCAAAAACGACGCCACCGCCTCCGGCTTGCTCTTCACGCCGGAAAACAGTTCCAAAAACTTCATCTTGCTCTTTTGCACCAGCCGTTTCCAGATGCCGGAAACCTTTTGCCGCAGCGACACCTTCTCATGGCCGACAATCCCGGCAAAGGACTGCTTGGGCGGCGGCTGCTTGCGCTCTAAGCGCAAAAAGGCACGCTGATAGGCGGCGTAGAGGTTCTCCTTGGTCATGCTCGACAGGTTCCACTCGGCAGGCGGCCGCTCAATCGCGTCCGGCGCCTTAAAAAACATGGACGCGCCGATATGCTGCCGCGGCGCTAAGTACGCGGCGGCCTCCTTGATTTTCTGATATTCCAAAAGACGGCGAACCAGTTCTTCTCTGGGGTCGCCCTCTTCCTCGTTTTCATCCTCAGTCTTTGGCAGCAGCATCTTTGACTTAATCTGAAGCAGCGTCGCCGCCAACACCAAAAACTCACTGGAGACCTCCAGATCCATCTCCTGCATTTCCTGCATGACCGCAAGATACTGATCCAAAATCACCGAAATCGGAATATCGTAGATACTCACCTTGTTTTTTCGGATCAGGGTCAGCAGCAAATCCAGCGGCCCCTCAAAATGCTCCAGTTTAAAATTCAGCTGTTCCATACCCACACCCTGTTTTCTTAGCCGAAAGATACCAAAATTTTACCCTTTTTGCGCGGACTTTAACGCCCCGCTTTCGGCTAATGAATCAATAATCCGATGATGCTCTGATACCACCCAAGCATCGCCGATTCACAAAAATAAAGCAAACTGTTAAATATGGGCAGGTTCATGAGAATCAGCAGCACGATAAACCCGTAGCGCTCGTATTCCATCAGTTTAAAATAGAGCCGCTGCGGCAGAATCGCGCTCAGCACCTTCGATCCGTCCAGCGGCGGAATCGGGATCAGGTTAAACAGTCCGAGTCCCAGATTCACCTGCGCCAGATAGTAGCAGATCATATAGCCCACCGACGCCGCCTGATACGCCATATTCTCCGAGGCAAAGCGCATGCCGCCGAGCAGCACCACGCCGATCTGCGCCACAAACGCCAAAAGAAAATTGGCAATCGGGCCGCCCAGCGCAGTCAGCACCATACCGCCCTTTTTGTGTTTAAAGTTCCACGGATTCACCGGTACCGGCCTTGCCCAGCCAAAGCCGAACAAAAACAGACAGACCGCACCGATCGGGTCTAAATGGTGCATGGGATTGAGCGACAGCCTGCCGGAATTTTTGGCGGTTTTATCCCCCATCAGATAGGCGGCAAGCCCATGGCAAAGTTCATGCACCGAAAGCGAAAGCAGTACGCAAAACGCAATCACCAAAATATAGAGCAGCTTTTCCGCAGCGGAGAGACTTCCGTTGCGCAGCAGAGAAAAAAGCATAAAAATCCTCGTACGGTACACCGCGCAAATAGTGCCGAATACCGATACTCTCCTTTCTTTCAGCCTTGTCAGTCCCAAAAAGCCTTACATTTCATACCGAAAGGTCATGCCTAAAGGTCATATCTACAGGTCGCAGGCAATCAAATCCTCATACCGTTCGCGGCGCACGGCAAGCGTTGCCTTGCCGTCACGCACCATCACAATGGGCGGACGCGGAATCCGGTTGTAATTGCTTGCCATCGAATAGTTATACGCGCCGGTCGCCAGCACGGCCAAAAGATCGCCGGGCTCCACTTTAGGAAGTTTTGCGTCGCGCACCAGGATATCGCCCGACTCGCAGCATTTTCCGGCTACGGTTACCACGGTTTCCGGCTCCGCATCCGGTTTTTCCGGCAGAACCGCCTGATATTCCGCGCCGTACATGATATGCCGCGGATTATCGCCCATGCCGCCGTCCACCGACACATAGGTGCGGATATCGGGGATTTCCTTTACGGCGCCCACGGTATAGAGGGTCAGCCCGGCGG
>CAVGTH010000077.1:5832-8930 GCA_963632045.1 Roseburia faecis
CTCCATCACAAGATACGGTTCCTTAACGCCAAGGCGTGTGCTCTCATCGCGTACCACCTTTGCCACCGCCTCGATATATTTGTCATAGTCAATCGGCTGATCGCTGTTTACATACTTGATGCCGTAGCCGCCGCCGAGGTTTAACTCGCTCAGCGTCATACCATACTTTTCGTGCATCATGCCGATCAGACCCATCATCGTCTTTGCCGCAAGACGGAACGGCTCCAGTTCAAAGATCTGAGAGCCGATGTGGCAATGCACGCCGACCACCGTCACATGCTCCATCTGCTGCGCACGGCGCAGAATCTCCTCCGCCTCGCCGGTCTCCAGTGCGACGCCGAACTTTGAGTCGATCTGGCCGGTCTGCACAAAGCTGTGCGTGTGGGCGTCAATGCCCGGCTTGATCCGAAACAGGATTTTCATATTCCGGTCTCTTTCGCCGGCCATCCGGTTCAGCGTTTCCAGTTCAAAAATATTATCCACCACAATGCGCCCGACGCCGCGGTCGATTGCCATCGCGATCTCGTCCTCCGTCTTATTGTTCCCGTGGAAGTAAATCTTCTCCGCCGGGAAGCCTGCGCGCAGCGCGGTATATAACTCACCGCCGGAAACCACGTCAACGCCCATGCCCTCTTCAAGGGCAATCCGATAGATTGCCTTGCAGGACAGCGCCTTGCTGGCATAAAGCGCCAGGCCGTTTCCGCCGTAATATTCGTCCATGGCATGCCGGTACACGCGGCAGTTTTCGCGGATTTTATTTTCATCCATCACGTATGCCGGCGTGTGAAATTCCTCGGCAATCGCAGTCAGATCGCAGCCGCCGATGGTGAGATGCCCCGCCGCATTGCGACCCAAACAGTCCATTACAAGTTGCATTTTTGATGTCCTCCTTAGCGTCCTTCCAAATTGCGTATTATACAGATGAAAGTTTTCTTATCTGGCATTGTACCATAGCGGCCGCGTTTTGTCAAACCGCACGCTATGGAAAGGATGCACGAAAACGCACCCCGCTTGCGCACAAATTTCATTGAATTTTTTTGAGAAAATTGAAAAAAATGCTTGCATGGGGCATTTGGTTATGATATACTATTATGGCGTTTAAAATGACGCAAACAATACACACGTTCCGCGAGGATCCGAAAAGTGCCGCACACCCATGACGGTTTCAGGATCGCGCAGGCGTATTTTCGGGCTTTGCCCGCCGCCTTGCAGACCGGGACGGAGGAAAAAACTATGGAGGTGTTAAATCATGGGAGTTATTCAAATGAAGCAGTTGCTGGAAGCCGGTGTTCACTTCGGACACCAGACCCGCCGTTGGAACCCGAAAATGGCGGAGTACATTTTCACGGAGAGAAACGGGATCTATATCATCGACCTGCAAAAGACCGTGAAAAAGATTGAAGAGGCGTACTACTTTGTCCGCGACATCGCAGCAGAGGGCGGCAGCGTACTGTTTGTCGGCACCAAAAAGCAGGCGCAGGACGCCATCCGCGAAGAGGCTGAGCGTACCGGCATGTACTTTGTCAACGCAAGATGGCTGGGCGGTATGCTGACCAACTTCAAGACCATCAAAAAGAGAATTGAGCGCCTGTATCAGCTGGAAAAGATGGCTGAGGACGGCACCATGGCTCTTCTGCCGAAGAAAGAGGTTATCAAGTTAAACTTAGAGCATGAGCGTCTGGAGAAGTTCCTGGGCGGCATCAAGGAAATGCGCGATCTTCCCTCCGCACTCTTTGTCGTAGACCCGAGAAAAGAGAAGAACGCTATCGCAGAGGCACACAAGCTGGGTATTCCGGTTATCGCGATCGTAGATACCAACTGTGACCCGGAAGAGGCCGACTACCCGATCCCCGGCAACGACGACGCAATCCGCGCCGTAAAGCTGATTGTATCGACCATCGGCAACGCCGTTTTAGAGGGCAAGCAAGGCGAACAGAACGCACCGGAGGCTGAGGCAAAGGACGCAGACGTTACACTGGATATGTTAGACGAGTAATCAACCTCGTTTTGTAAATCAACAGAAAGGAAGAGATGTATCATGGCATTTACAGCACAAGATGTAAAAAAGCTGAGAGAAATGACAAACTGCGGTATGATGGACTGCAAAAAGGCGCTGACCGAGACCGACGGCGACATGGACAAGGCCGTTGAGTTTTTGAGAGAAAAGGGTCTGGCTACCGCTGCAAAAAAGGCCGGCAGAATCGCAGCCGAGGGTATTGTAAAGTCCTACATCAGCGGCAACGTTGGTGTTTTGGTTGAGGTAAACTCCGAGACCGACTTTGTGGCAAAGAACGTAGACTTTCAGAACTTTGTACAGGCCGTAGCGGAAGTGATCGCCGCACAGAACCCGGCAGACGTTGACGCTTTAAAGGAATTAAAGCTAAACGACACCCAGACCGTTGGCGAAGCACTGACCGAAAAGATCGCAACCATCGGCGAGAACATGAATATCCGCCGTTTTGTCAGAATCGAGAGCAGCGGCGCAATGACCGACTACATTCACGCAGCCGGCAAGATCGGCGTTTTGATCGATGCCGAGGCACCGGACAGCGACGAGGTACAGGAGTGCCTCCGCAACGTGGCAATGCAGATCGCAGCGCTGAACCCCAAGTATCTCTCTGACGCAGACGTTTCGGAGGAATATAAGGAGCACGAAAAGCAGATTCTGATCGCACAGCTGAAGAACGATCCGAAGAATGCGTCCAAGCCCGATAACATTATTGAAAAGATGATTTCCGGCCGCCTGAATAAGGAATTAAAGGAAATCTGCCTGCTCGGTCAGGAATATGTTAAGGCTGAGCACAAAGAGACGGTTGCACAATATGTTGAGGCCGTTTCCAAGAAGATCGGCAGCCCCATTACTTTAAAGAGTTTTGTTCGTTTTGAGACCGGCGAAGGTCTTGAAAAGAAGGAAGAAAACTTTGCAGACGAAGTTGCAAAGATGATGGGTAAATAAACCTGATTCAGATACTAAAAGGGAAGTTCCGCCGGAACTTCCCTTTTTTATTGCCTTTTGCGCCGTTTTCGGCAAGATATTGCAACATTGCCGTAACGGGCGCGGCGGCGGATTTATGGGCTTTGGGCAATTGATTCAAAGC
>CAVGTH010000078.1:0-2637 GCA_963632045.1 Roseburia faecis
GCGGAATATGGCATAAATACCATTTCGACAGGCGGACGGCTGGTGAACAGCTGTCTGGCTCTTGTCGGCGAGGACGCCTGCAAAACAATTGCATCGATCAATGCGGATATCGCTTTCTTTTCATGCCGGGGGCTGTCCGCCGATGGCTATTTAACAGACATTGCGCCCGAAGAAAATTTTGTAAGACAAAAAATGATAAAAAATTCCAAACGCTCCTTCTTATTGTGTGCACAGGAAAAGTTTGATAAAAAATACTTTCACAACCTTTGCCACAGGGACGATATCGACGCGGTAATTTCCGAAATATGAGGTCGGATTACAAAAACGGAGCCGTTTCCTAAAACAGGAACGGCTCCGCGTAAAATTCTTATATCCGGTTTTTGCTTGTTTTTGCTTTTATGCCAAAGACGAAACGGCTTTGATGAGACTGCCGAACAACGCCTCAAAAAACGCGTCTTTGTCGCTGCCGGGCACCCAGGTACCGTCCTCCTTTACCATGGTTACGGTCAGCGTCGTCTCCACTGTGCCGAGATCGTCACGGCGAATCACCTCTGCCATCTTATCGGCCAAACACTTTTGATACTCCTCCTGCGTCATGGTCGGAAGCTTTGCCTGATAATCCGCATCGGCGACCATAGTCATAACCTCACCCAAATAGGTGCTGACCACCTTTGAAAAATCCACGGTTGTGACCGCTGCCGTAATTTTCACACTGCCGGCATCCTCTTTCTCCACCGATGTGACGCGGTACTGCGTCTTTTTCAGCACTTCTGCGGCGGCCGCCGTTACCACGCTCTTGGTCTCCTGATCCAGCAAATCCTGATCCTGTATCTGATAATAGGCGCTGATTTTTTCAACATCTCCGCTGATAAGCGTCTGCATCATCGTATCAAACGCCCCTCCGGCGTCCTGCTTCGCACCGCAGCCGCCCATGAGGAATACCACCGCCAAAAGGCAGAGCATACGGCTGTATTTTAACATTTTTTTCATGATTTTCACACCCTTTACACAAGTTTTATTGTAACACAGGCCGGGTAACTTGTCAAATGAAATTCCTGCCGGCGCGGTGCCGATCTTTACAAAATAAGTTCTTGATTTTACACGTTATCTATGGTATACTAAGCCCAGATAATATCTTAAAATAAGGAGAATGATTACGATGAAAAAACATCTGATAAGCCTGCTGCTCGGCTGCAGTCTGCTGCTGCCCTGCCTGGGCGCGGGTGCCGCGGCGCAGCAAATTACCATTAACGGCAGTGTTGCCGAAATCCCGGCTGAGATGGGACATATCGAAGAAAGAGACGACCGCACCTTTGTTCCGCTGCGCTTTGTGATGGAACATTTGGGTTACAGTGTCAGCTATAACGAGCTGCAGCAGAGCGCTACCATTACGGACACCAACGGCACGGCTTACCTGGTAATGCGCGATTCCCAGCTGCTGTTCGTGCTGCCGGACACCGGCACGCCGAAGCTTTACACCATGGACACCAAGGCTTACATTGACGATGCGGAGTCCCGTTTTTATTTGCCGATCCGTTTCCTGGCAGAGGCGATTGGCTACAACGTTGGCTGGGACGAGGTGACCGAAACGGTTAGCCTTACCATGGCAGAATAAGAAACGCCTGCGCATATAGGCGTAAAACCCTCTTATCATCCCTTGCCATACGGATAAGAGAGACTTTATATAGGTTACGATTTGTTTGTGCCGGCGTATGGCGGCGGAATGGAGATTTTTATGAAACGGTTACAAAAATTGACCGCTGCCGTATTGGCGGCAGGAACCCTGCTTTTGGGAACGAATGCTTTTGCGGCGGCACAGACCATTAAAATTAACGGAAACGTAACGCAGATTCCGGCAGAGATGGGCGCCATTCAGGAGAGAGACGACCGCACCTTTGTTCCCGTGCGCTTTGTGATGGAAAATCTGGGCTGCAAGGTTGATTACATTGACGACAGCAAAATGGCGGTGATTTCCTCGATTTCTTGCAGTTATCTGATTCAGGAGGGGAACCCGACCCTGTTTATCCTGCAGGATCAGTACACCCAGACCCAAAATTTGCAGATGGACACCTCGGCTTATATTGAAGAGACGGAAATTGACGGGCAGACCTACGGACGGATGTACGTTCCGATCCGCTTTTTGGCGGAGGCCATCGGTTACAATGTCGGCTGGGACGAGGCAACCCAGACCGTAACACTGACCATGGGTTCGTAACAGAGCGTGGTTTTCATTTTTACATTGTCTTTCGGGGCGCGGCTTTCGCCGCGCCTTTTTGTGTCCCAAACCCGGAAATCATGAAATTTCTGTAAAATTTCTGTTTTTTGCTTGCTATTTTTGTAAAAATATTATATACTGTACCCAGATAGAATGATACGCGATGCGGTCATTTCATCAATTTTAAACAAACGACAGGAGGTATATCTATGACTTACAACATCATTTGCAAAAAGGTAGAACTGGCGGAATCCAGCAAGGAAAAAGTACTTGCGAAGGTAAAAAAGCTGGGCAAGTTTTTCGTCGACGACGCGGAGTGCCGCATCGTAGTCTCTGCACAGCGGGAACAAATGGTTGTGGAGATCACCTTCCCATATAAAGGCTTTTTGATTCGTGCAGAGGCACGGGATGCAGAACTGCTT
>CAVGTH010000078.1:2830-8891 GCA_963632045.1 Roseburia faecis
GGATCTCGGCGCCGCACCGGAGACGGAAGAGGACGAATTGAAGATCATCAAGGTAAAGCATCTGGACGCAAAGCCCATGATGGCCGAAGAGGCGATTTTGCAGATGAATATGCTGGGACACAACTTTTTCATCTTCAACAACCCGGACACCATGGCCGCCAATGTTGTGTATAAGAGAAAGGACGGGAACTACGCCCTGATTGAACTGGGAGAATAATATCGAAAAGAGAGGCGATTGCCTCTCTTTTCGTGGTATAAAATAAAAAAAGAAAGGCAGATACCTATGATAAAGTTTGAAGAAACCACTTACAAAACCTTTGGAAAATGCATGAAAGTCAGCAACGATGCGATTGAGCTTTTGGTGACGCTGGATTTTGGTCCCCGGATCATCCGCTTCTCCAAAGCCGGCGGTGAAAATCTCATGATGGAGGACGGCACCTTCTCCCGCAATCAGGACGATAAGGCCGACATTTTTGCGGACGCTTTCGGTGAGGATCTCGGCACCTGGCGGATTCGCGGCGGTCACCGCCTTTGGGCAAGCCCTGAGGCAATGCCGCGCAGCTACTATCCCGATAACCAGCCGGTTGACTACCGCATCGAGGGAAACCGCCTGACGCTGACTCCGCCGCCGCAGCGCTGGACGCAGCAGCAGTTTGAGATCACGCTGGAAATGCAGGAGGACACCAACCGGGTTGATCTTTATCACAAGATCACCAATATCTCCGCATGGCCGCAAAAGTTTGCGCCCTGGGCACTGTCTGTGCTCTCTCCCGGCGGCATTGAGATTATCCCCATGCCAAACCGGCCGACCGGCCTTTTACATAACCGCAAGCTGACGCTTTGGGACTACACCAAGATGAACGATCCGCGCGTAACGTGGGGCGATCGGTTTATTTTGCTGCGCCAGAATCCCTCGGCCGATACCTCCTTTAAGATCGGTCTTGACAGTCAGCACGGCTGGGCGGCTTACTTTAACCACGGCGACGTCTTTTTAAAGAAGTTTGACATCATCGAGGGCGCGGAGTATCCGGACGAAGGCATGAATTTTGAAACCTATACGGATGACGGCTTTTTGGAGATGGAATCGATCGGACAGTACAAGGTCACCGAACCGGGCGATGCGATCTCGCACCACGAAAGCTGGGAGCTGATTGCAGACTGCGCCTTTCCCGGTGCGGACGAGACAGCGATTTCGGACACTCTTTCCGCTTATGTCGGATAACGAAAAAATTACGAGAAAAACCACCAAAAAAACATAAAAAACCATGCAAAAACTGCGCAAAAATCACCCTGTTTCTCAGTTGACATTAAGGGTGGTTCTTGCTATAATTAGGAAGGTTGGGAAGGATATTCCCGGCCGGTGCAGCCGAAAGAAAATGGCGGACTTTTATCTAAAAAAGCCAGCGTTTTGGCCGGCTGAAAAATGCCGCGAAAACCTGCCGGATAAGGCATGATTTTCGCGAACACATAAGGAGAAATGATATGCGCGCAGTAGTAACCGTTATGGGAAACGACAAGCCGGGCATTATTGCCGGCACCAGCACTCTTTTAGCTGAAAACGGAGTCAATATTTTAGATATTACACAAACGATCGTACAAAACATCTTTACGATGGTGATGCTGGTCGATATTGAAAAAAGCGTGAAGGATCTGACCGATCTGGCCGAGGCGCTGCACACGCTCGGCGGTCAGCTCGGCGTAGAAATCAGAATCCAGCATGAGGATATTTTTAATTCCATGCACCGCATCTGAATTTAGATCACAATATCTCAGCGGAAAGAGAATCATCCGAACCCGATCTTGGGAGACGGATCTCCGCTTTCGACTACGGAAAGGACTTTGATTGACTATGCTTACCATTAACACGAACGAAATCACGGAAACCATTAAAATGATCCGTGATGAACACCTTGACATCCGCACCATTACCATGGGCATCTCTCTGCTTGACTGTGCGGACAGTGATCCCAAGGCAGCGTGCAGAAAAATATACGATAAAATCACCCGTTATGCCAAGGATTTGGTAAAAACCGGCGAGGAGATCGGCCGGCGTTACGGGATTCCGATTATTCACAAGCGGATTTCCGTCACCCCGATTGCCATTGTTGCCGCGGCAAGCAATACCACAGACTATCTTCCCTTTGCCAAAACGCTGGACAAAGCGGCAAAGGAAACCGGCGTCAACTTTATCGGCGGCTACTCCGCACTGGTCTACAAGGGATTTTCCAAAGGGGATGAATACCTCATCCGTTCCATTCCGGAGGCACTTTGCAGCACGGACTTTGTCTGCTCCTCGGTCGGCGTGGCTACCACCAAGGCCGGCATCAATATGGATGCCGTCAAGCAGATGGGCGAATTGATCGTGGACACAGCCAACCGCTCGGCCGACAATAACTCGATGGGCTGCGCCAAATTTGTGGTGTTTGCCAATCCGGTTGAGGATAACCCCTTTATGGCCGGCGCATTCCACGGCGTCGGTGAGGGCGACTGCGTGATTAACGTTGGCGTCAGCGGCCCCGGCGTTGTAAAATCCGCACTGGAACGGATCAAAGGCGAAGATTTCGGCGTTCTGGCGGAAACCATTAAGAAAACCGCCTTTAAGATTACCCGTATGGGACAGCTGGTCGCCCAGGAGGCCTCCCGTGCACTGCATGTTCCCTTTGGCATTGTGGATCTTTCGCTGGCACCGACCCCGGCGGTCGGAGACAGCGTTGCTTACATATTGGAAGAAATGGGACTTGAAAAATGCGGTACGCACGGTACCACGGCAGCGCTGGCGCTTTTAAATGACGCGGTGAAAAAGGGCGGCGTCATGGCGTCCAGTTCGGTCGGCGGACTGAGCGGCGCATTTATCCCGGTCAGTGAGGACGCCGGCATGATTGCCGCGGCAAAGTGCGGCGCGCTGCAGCTTGATAAGCTGGAGGCGATGACCTGTGTATGCTCGGTCGGCCTTGATATGATCGCCGTACCCGGCGACACACCGGCCTCCACCATCTCCGCCATCATTGCGGACGAGATGGCAATCGGCGTGATTAACCAGAAAACCACGGCGGTACGTATTATCCCCGCCATCGGCAAGACGGTGGGCGATACGGTATCGTTCGGCGGCCTCTTGGGCGAGGCGCCAATCATGCCGGTTCACGAATATTCCAGTGAAGCGTTTATCGCGCGCGGCGGCAGGATTCCCGCACCGCTGCATAGCTTAAGAAACTAAAATATCGAAAAAAACGCCGCCTGACACTGTCTCCCGGAGGGCGGAGTTTTTGTATCAGAATTATAAGAGGATGCGGCGGCTTCTGCCGCATTCTAAAAAGAAAGAGGTGTCGCAATATGGATATTATGCAGGCAATTTTGGATATTGAAGAGAAAGCGCGGGGTATCTCCGATTCTGCCAAGGCCATGCAGGAAAACTATGAGGCGGATCTTGGACAGGAAATCAAAAAACGGGAACAGGAAAGCAAACAGCACGTCACCGCGGAGCTGGAACAGATCAGACTTCGCATGGACGCAGAACGCGAAGAAGAAATGGAACAGTTAGAGAGCTTTTATGAAAAAAAGATGGAGGCGTTCTCGAATCAGTGCAAGCAAAAAAAACAGGCCTGGATTGATGAAATCACCAAGGCTGTACTTACCGTATAGGCCGGGAGGGATTTGTCATGCTGCTTTCTGTAATGAAAAATTCTGCGCTGGCAGCGAAGGTTCGGGCTATGACGAAAACCACGCTCCACCGCGCAGACTATGACGCGCTGATTCAGCTGCATTCGGTGCCGGCCGTGGCATCCTATCTGATGGAAAACACGCGGTATCAAAAGTCACTGCAAAACGTTTCGCCGTCTACCCTGCACCGCGGTCAGTTGGAACAGCTTTTAAAAAACCAAACCGCACAGGACGTGATGACGCTGCTGCATTACACCGATATGGACAGCACCTTCTTTTTAAAGGCGCTGGAGATGCAGGAGGGCATTGAAACGCTGAAGGTTTTTCTGCGGCTTTTGCACATCGGACATCCGGAACAAATTGCCTTGCAGGCACAGGATATCCGCGTCGGCAAGGATAGCATTAAAATGAGTGATCTGGCGGAAATCCGCAGTTTTTCCGGATTTTTGGATCTGATACGGCCAACGCCGTATTACACGGTGTTTCGCACCTTTGCCGATGATCCGAGACGGCAGGAACTGTTCTATCTAGAGGTCGCACTCGACAGCTACTGGGCAAAACTGATTTGCCGGTATGCAAAAAAGTATTTGAGCGACGAGGACGCCAAGCTGGCGCTTAAGGTCTACGGCACAGAAATCGATCTGGATAACCTGATCTTTCTGCTGCGCTGCAAGGAACGCTTTCAGATGGACGATGACGAGATTTACGCTTGCGTGATCCCCAGTTATTATCGGCTCACTCCGGCGGCCATCACCGAAATCGTTTCTGCGCCCACCATCGAGGCAGCGCTGAGGCTGATTGCCGAGCGGACGCCCTACGGCGACGCGTTTTCTGAAAACGACCGTTTTTTTGAAAAGAGGAAAAATGATTATATGGCAAGGCTAAACCGCAGAATCTACGCAAACCATCCGTATTCTCTGCAAGCGGCGATTTCTTACGCGCACCTGCGCCATATCGAAATTAACAATATTGTATCCATCATTGAGGGGATCCGTTACGGGCTGCCGCCCGACAACATTTTGTCTCATTTGGTCGGATACGCGGAAGGAGGGACGCAGTCATGATTTCTAAAATGAAGTTTATCAGTCTGGTCGGGCCGAAGTCTGAATTCGACCGCATTGCATCAGACTATGTTTTAGACAGCGCCATTGAATTTGAAAACCCGCTGCACGCTCTGCGCAGCACCGGTGGTTTTACGATGGACACCTCGCCGAATCCTTACGAAAATTCTATGAAACATGTTGCTGATGTTTTAGAATATGTTCATATCGATTGCAGCGGCGTCCGCCGTCATGACGAACCAATCTCCAAAGAGGAATTGGATCAGTTTTTGGATCACTTTGACACACAAATTCATGCAATCAAGCAGGAGATCGAGTCTTTGCAGACAGATCTCACCCATTACGATGAGATTGTGCAGACGCTGATTCCGGTCATGGACTCTAACATTCAGCTGGAGAAGCTGCCGAAACTGCAGTATTTAAACTACCGGTTCGGTAAGCTGCCGGTGTCCAGCTATAAAAAACTTGGTACATACCTAAAGGATCTGCCGGCGTATTTTTATGCGCTTACCTCAAACAAGGATTACGTCTGGGGCATGTATTTTGTATCCCAGGCGCACACCGAAAATGTTGACCGTATTTTTGCAACGCTCTACTTTGAGTCCTTGCTCTTAGACGGCGCCGAACAGGGAACGCCCTCGCAGGCAATCGCGGCCATCCGCAAAAAGGCGGAGGACACGCGCAGCCAGATTACTGCCAAACGGGCACAGCTGGAAAACACCGTCAAGGCACAGAGCAAAGATCTGCTGAAAGCCTACGCCTGCATCAAATACCATTATGACCTCTATAATCTGCATCATCACGCCACCGTCAGCCAAAGTTCGTTCTGTCTGACCGGCTGGATTGACGCCGATGAGGTTCCGGCACTGCAAGCAAAGCTGCAGAAGGATCCGGCATGCTCCATGATCGTGGATTCGCCGGAGACGGTGAGCCACATCACACCGCCGACCAAGCTGAAAAACTGGCGGATTTTTCATCCGTTTGAGGAATTTGTCCGTATGTACGGCGTACCGAACTATAACGAAATCGACCCGACACCGTTTCTTGCGGTGGTCTACACACTGCTCTTTGGTATTATGTTCGGCGATGTCGGCCACGGCCTTTGCCTGGCAGCCATCGGCCTTGTGATGATTTTACTGAAAAAGGGCGGCTTTTTGGCAAAGCTCCTTGTGCCGCTCGGCCTGTCCTCGACCCTGTTTGGGTTCATGTACGGATCGGTCTTTGGCTTTGAAGGAGAACATGCCTTGATTCGTCCGCTTTGGTACACCCCGTTTGAGGGCAGCGCGAGCATGATGAATACCCTGATCTACTCGGTTGCGCTCGGCGTCGTCATCATTCTGCTT
>CAVGTH010000079.1:0-8815 GCA_963632045.1 Roseburia faecis
CATCGGAATCGAGGTAATCCCCCTGGAAGTCTTCGCCTTCCTCATTCGTATCGGCAGCGCCTAAAATCGCATCCAGGCCGGCAGCGACATCATCGTCCTCATCCTCGCCGAGGATATCATCCATGTCATCCAAAAGATCATCGCCGTCATCGGGTTCTGTATCCTGAGAGAGGATATCCTCATCCTCTACACCGGCGATGTTCACCGGCAGATCCTCCGGCTCGTCATCGATGGATTCACGCAGAATAATCTCGTTGTCATCCTTATCCAGCACCTTGATATCAAGCGCCAGGCTCTGCAATTCTTTTACCAATACCTTAAAGGACTCCGGCACGCCCGGCTCAGGAACGTTCTCGCCCTTGACAATGGATTCGTAGGTTTTAACACGTCCGACCACATCATCGGATTTTACCGTTAAGATTTCCTGCAGAGTGTAGGCTGCGCCGTATGCTTCCAGCGCCCAAACCTCCATCTCACCGAAACGCTGACCGCCGAACTGCGCTTTACCGCCCAGAGGCTGCTGCGTTACCAGGGAGTACGGACCCGTCGAACGTGCGTGAATCTTATCGTCAACCAAGTGCGCAAGTTTTAAGTAGTGCATGTAGCCGACCGTAACCGGGTTATCAAACGGTTCACCGGTACGTCCGTCATAGAGAATCGTCTTACCGTTGCGGTCATAACCTGCCTGTTCCAGCGCGTCCATAATATCCTCCTCGGTCGCACCGTCAAATACCGGCGTTGCCACCTTCCAGCCGAGTGCTTTTGCGGCATAGCCCAAATGCACCTCAAGCACCTGACCGATATTCATACGGGAAGGTACGCCCAAGGGGTTTAAGACGATCTGCAGCGGCGTGCCGTCCGGCAGGAACGGCATATCTTCCTCCGGCAGAATCCGGGAAATAACGCCCTTGTTACCGTGACGGCCGGCCATCTTATCGCCGACAGAAATCTTTCTCTTTTGGGCGATATAGCAGCGAACCACCTGGTTCACGCCCGGCGACAGTTCATCGCCGTTGGCACGGGTAAACACCTTAACATCCACAATGATACCGTATTCACCGTGCGGTACTTTTAAAGAAGTATCTCTGACTTCTCTTGCCTTCTCACCAAAGATGGCACGCAGCAGGCGTTCCTCGGCCGTGAGTTCGGTTTCGCCCTTCGGCGTTACCTTGCCGACCAGAATGTCACCGCTCTTGACCTCGGCGCCGACGCGGATAATACCGCGTTCGTCCAGGTCGCGGAGCGCGTCCTCACCAACGTTCGGAATATCTCTGGTGATCTCCTCCGGGCCGAGTTTGGTATCTCTTGCCTCAACCTCATATTCTTCGATATGAATGGAGGTGAACACATCCTCTTTCACCAGTTTTTCGTTAATCAGGATTGCATCCTCGTAGTTATAACCTTCCCAGGTCATAAATCCGATCAGAATATTGCGTCCCAGACCGATCTCACCGTTTTTGGTCGAAGGACCGTCAGCGATGATGTCGCCGGCCTCTACCCTCTCACCGGCGTTCACGATCGGACGCTGGTTGATACACGTTCCCTGGTTGGAACGGGTAAATTTAATCAGTTTATACTTATCCAGTGCATGGTCGTCGTTGCGAATCACGATCTCGTCTGCCGCAACCTTTTCCACCACGCCGGAGTTCTTCGCCAAAACGCAAACGCCGGAGTCGCGCGCCGCCTTGTATTCCATACCGGTTCCGACAATCGGAGATTCCGGCACCAAAAGCGGAACCGCCTGCCGCTGCATGTTAGAACCCATCAGTGCACGGTTCGCGTCATCGTTCTCCAGGAAGGGAATCATCGCGGTTGCGATGGACATCACCTGACGCGGCGAAACATCCATATAATCCACACGCTTCGGCGATACCTCCAAAAATTCATCCTTATATCTGGTTACGATCTTTTTATTGACAAAACGGCCGTCCTCGTCCAAAGGTTCGGTAGCCTGTGCGACATAATACCCTTCTTCGGTATCTGCCGTCATATATTCCACTTCTTCGGTGACGATGCCGGTTTCTTTGTCCACTCTGCGGTACGGGGTTTCGATAAATCCGTACTCATTCACCTTCGCGAAGCCGCTCAGCGAGTTGATCAGTCCGATGTTCGGACCTTCCGGCGTCTCGATCGGGCACATACGTCCGTAGTGCGAATGGTGCACGTCGCGCACCTCAAATCCGGCACGCTCACGGGACAGACCGCCGGGGCCGAGGGCTGACAGTCTCCGCTTATGCGTCAACTCACCCAGAGGGTTAATCTGATCCATAAACTGCGACAGCTGCGAAGAACAGAAGAATTCTTTAATCGCCGAGGTAACCGGGCGAATGTTAATCAGCGTCTGCGGCGTAATGACATCCAGATCCTGGATCGTCATACGTTCGCGGACAACACGCTCCATTCTGGAAAGTCCAATACGGAACTGGTTCTGCAAAAGTTCACCCACACTGCGCAGACGGCGGTTGCCCAGGTGGTCGATATCGTCCACCGCGCCGACGCCGCATGCCAGGTTTCCGATGTAGGAAATGGAGGCGATAATATCGTCAATCAAGATATGGCGCGGAATCAACTCATCCCTGCGCAGACGCAGCTGCTCTTTGAATTCATCCGACTCCACATCCGGATACTGCTCTAAAATCTCATGAAGAACAACGCCGTGTACCCGTTCGGTAACTCCGTATTCACGGGGGTTGTAGCTGACAAGGTTTTTAAGATCCACCATTTTGTTGGAGATTACCTTGGTGCGGGTACCGTCCACATCCAGCACCAGTTCGTTAATCTCCGCCTTCTCCAGCGCGTCGGCGATCTCCTTGGTGATCACGTCACCTTCGGTCACAATCAGCTCACCGGTTTCGGGATCTGCGACCGTCTGGCCGGAAACAAAACCGACGATACGATTTTTCAGCTGCAATTTTTTATTGAACTTGTAACGGCCAACCTTTGCCAAATCATAGCGCTTCGGATCAAAAAACAGGTTTTGAATCAGGGTCTGCGCACTCTCTACCGTCGGCGGCTCACCGGGACGCAGCTTGCGGTATACCTCCAGCAAGCCCTCTTCCTCCGTCGAGGTGGTATCTTTCTCCATGGTAGCCAAAAGTCTCGCGTCCTCACCGAAAAGTTCGGTAATCTGAGCATCGGTGCCAAAGCCCAGGGCACGAATCAATACCGTCACCGGAATTTTACGGTTACGGTCGATGCGGACATAGTAGATGTCGTTGCTGTCCGTCTCATACTCCAGCCATGCGCCGCGGTTCGGAATCACCTGCGAAGAAAACAGTTTCTTTCCGACCTTATCAAACTCCTCCGAGTAGTATACGCTTGGCGCACGAACCAGCTGAGACACGATAACACGCTCAGCACCGTTGATAATAAAGGTTCCCGACGGTGTCATGAGCGGAAAATCTCCCATAAAGATTTCCTGCTCCTTTACCTCGCCCGTCTCCTTGTGAATCAGTCTCACCTTTACGCGCAGGGGCGCCGCATAAGTTGCGTCTCTCTCCTTGCACTCTTCGATATCGTATTTGGGATTATCCTCCAGGCGATAGTCCACGAACTCCAACACGAGATTCCCGTTGTAGTCCGTAATGGGCGACACATCATGAAAGACGTCCTTTAAGCCCTCATCCAAAAACCAATCGTAAGAGTTCTTTTGAATCTCGATCAGATTCGGCATCTCCAAAATCTCATGGATTTTGCCATAGCTCATACGAGTGTTTTTTCCCAGTTTCACAGGATGTACCATAAAGCCGATCACCTCATTAGAATTTTTTACCCCGGCCGCCGACACCGCGAAAACCCACGCTTTGCCGCCGTGCAGGTACGCTTTTCCGTCCATTTTGCTCGCGCAAATTGAAAAAGGACTTGAAAATTTAGAAAAACTATGCTATACTGCACTTATGTTTTGTTTTTTCCTATATATTATAGGGAAACACGCATAATTTCTCATTATAAACAGATAATTATTATATCATGGAAAACAAGGGTTGTCAAGTGCCGAATTACCCGAAAAAAGAACCGAAAATTTGTGGTTTTCGTCCTATTTTTTCGGCGTATTGTGCATGACCCTTCTCCCGCGAAAGGAATGACTTCATGAATCAGCAAAAGAAGCGTAAATCTTCACGAAAAAGACGGCCAATGATGCAGACGGCAGCAGCGCTTACGGCGCTTTTTATTTTTTTAAGCCCGATGTCCTCGCTGGCGGCCGTACTCGGCACGCCCGGCACGACAGAGGCAAAGCAGCTTGCCCAAGGCACCGTTTTGTACACCAACACCTTTGACGGTGGCTCGGTGGGACAGCAGACCGAGCACTACGTCGCATATACGCCGAACCCGGACGTGGTTCCCGTCTTAAACAACGGCTATTCCGTCTACGGTAAGCGGACGCTGACCCAGGCAAATCAGGTACTCAACGCGCGCGGCAGCTTTGCCGCCGCCGGGATGAACGCCGATTTCTTCTCGTTTCAGACCGGCGTCCCGATGAGCAATGTTATCATTGACGGTCAGGTTTACTCCAAGGATTCCGGCTGGCTGCCTGCCGTCGGATTCCGGGAGGACGGCTCGGCTTTTATGGGGACGCTCCCCATCGTAACCACCATGACGACAAGCCTTGGCAGCATCACGGTGGAATGCTTAAATAAATACCGTCAGCCCTATGCTCTGTACCTTTACAGCAGCGTTTACGGCGACAGTACCCACGCAAGCGGTCAGGGAATCAACGTCGTTTTAGGGTCGGTCAGCAGCTGCATCACCTTAAACAGTACCGTCACCGCCGTGGTGGAAAGCGTCACCGAAGACGACGGTTCGGTACCGATCCCGGAGGGAAAGCTGGTTCTCAGTGTGGACGCCTCCGCCGCACAGGAGATCAAAGACCGGCTTCAGGCACTGCCGGTCGGGGCTGCGGTCTCGATCCGCACCGAGGACGCCACCCATGATGCACGCTGGGAGAGCGCAAAATATGCGCTCGGCGCGCAGGGCGGCAAGCTGATTACCGGCGGAAACCTTGATTATACCGACGAATCCGCCGCGCCGCGGACGGCGCTCGGCATTCGCGCCGACGGCACAATCCTGTTTTATACCATTGACGGCAGACAGACCGGTTACAGCTACGGCGCCAGAAAGGAGACGGTCGCGCGCAGACTGCTGGAACTCGGCTGCGTGGAGGCCATCAACTTAGACGGCGGCGGCTCTACCGCCATCGGCGGGACGCTCCCCGGCACCACGGATTTTCGGGTATTTAACTCCCCGTCGGACGGCGGTCTGCGCAGCTGCGCCAACTTTTTCTTTTTGAAAAAGAACAACGCCCCCAGCGGAATCCCCTATGTTTTAAACCTGTCTGACTGGGGAAAACCGGTTCTCTCCGGCTCCTCCATTCAGCTTCGGGTCGAGAGCGCCTATGACACGTCTTACGGGCCGGCAACCGTGCCGCAGGACGTCACCTTTTATCTGGAAAAGGACGCCGCAACGCCCTCGCCGGACGGCCTTGGCAGCGGCGTTTATGAAAACGGCTTTGTCACCGTCCGCGGCAACGGCGATGTCTATGTCGCCGCAAAGAGCGGCGACGCCTACGGCAGCACACTGCTGCGCGCGGTTGCCACGCCGGAACAGCTTCGTATTTTTAACGCCAATACCGGCGAAGGAGTCAGCGACCTTGTGATGAACCCCGGCGACAGTATTGCATTGTCCGCCACCGCCTACTGGGGCGGAGAGACTATGGTGGTTGCCAACGAAAGCTTTACCTGGCGCGCGGTCAGCAACAACAGCAGCATCGGCAGCATCAGCGATGACGGCGTGTTCACCGCCGGACAGAACAACGGCGCGACCGGCATTGTTGCCGTCAACGCCGGTCTTTGCACGGCAGAAATTCCGGTTCGCATCCGCACCACCGATGAGATCGTGGCACCGCCTGTCTATCCCCAGATACAAGCCGACATCACAGACGGCACCCTGCGTGCCGCACTTAGCTGCAGCGGCAGCCGCATCACCGCCGAAAATGTCAAACTGTATATGGACGGCACGCCGGTTCCCTTCCAATACGATGCCGCAAGCCAGCAACTTACCTATTTCTTTGCCGACACTGCCGCGCAGTACCACCGCTTTACGCTTTCCGCAACGGCCGAAAACGGAAACAGCACCATCAAAACCGCCGACAACGGCTCTCTTTTGCAGGTGGAAAATCCGTTCCCGGACACAGGAAATCACTGGGCTAAGGACTGCATCAGCTATATGGCAAAATACGGCGTGGTCAGCGGCAGCGACGACGGAGACGGAAACCTGCGTTTTCTTCCGGACAATAACATGACGCGCACCGAATTTGCCATTATGCTTTGCAATTATCTGAACCTGAACCCGGACGACTATAACGATACGCCGCTTCCCTTTACCGACACCGCCGATATTCCGTGGTGGGCGGTCGCAAGGGTACGGGCGGTCTACGCACTCGGCATTATGCAAGGACAGCTCACCGATTATGGCGTTGCCTTTAAGCCAAACGATCATATCCGCCGCATGGAATATGCGATATCGGTCGGCAGACTGCTGCCAAAGGGATTGGCCGGCGCACCGATCACCGCGGCGGACGGCACGGATATTCCCTTCTGGGCAAAAGAGGATTTGAAAATTGCCACCGCACAGGGGATTTTAAACGGTTACCCTGACGGCACCTTAAAACCGGAACGCAGCGTCACCCGTGCGGAAGCCGTAAAAATCTTATACACCGTATTCGGTATCGGAAAATAAAATATCGGGGCTTAGCCACTGTCGGCTAAGCCCCGATATTTTTATAGCAAGTTGATAAAGATGCCGCCCAGCACGGTGCGGTTCTGAAAACCGCGGAACCGTCCGTCACTGCTGTAATACCAGTCCGTAAACGGTACCCGATCCGGCGTATCGCAAAGCATCTTATGGATTGCGCCGACGATCGTCTCAAAATATTCTGTATTCTCAGTCAGCACCGTGGTCCACATCTCCCAATCCGTCTTGGTATAGTCGTTGCGGATATCCAGCGGCACGCCGTACGGCTGCATCTTGCTCTGATACAGTGCCACCTCTTCCTTTGCAATCTCCGGATTAAAAATATGGATATCCAAAAGGCGATCCCAAACCAGATTATATTTCAGTCCCCAGGAATCCGGGCGGTCGAAGGTCAGACGGCTGCCCTGCTCCGCCTTGGCATCTTTTTCCCACTTTTTCGCATATTCGGCGGCAATGTCCCGATACTTTTGATCCCCAAACAACTCTCCAAAGGCGGCAATACCCAAAATCGCCTTAATGCTCAGGTTACAGTTGTGCGCCAGATGCCCGGCAAAGTCATCGGTACAAAGCTGATCGCCCGGATCGTAACCGAATTCTACCAGATAGTCCGCCCACTGCTTTAAAATCTTTTGATGCTGTTTTGCAAAACCGTCACTGCCCGCATACTTTGCGGCAGCAGCCACACAGAGAAGCATGTTTCCGCACTCCTCAACCGGCATCTGATCTCTTTCTTTACTGTCGCCGTACACGTTTCCGTCCACCAGCGGATATCTTCCTGCATCATGCGGCGCATAAGGGTGCGGCCAGAACCCGTCATAAACCTGTTTAAAGATCGGGCGCAGCATACCCAAAACCAGTTCGGGATTATACTTTAAAAACAGAGGAATCGATGGATAGGTCACGTCCAGGGTTGCCGCACAGCCGTTGGAGAAACATTCCTTGGAGATAAAGAGGATCTCGCCGTTTTCATCTGCGGCCAGCTTATGGGCAGCAATTGCCTGCCGATAGGCCAGGCAAATTAAATCGGTGTATTTTTCACCGAGTTTCTCCGCCTCTGCCAGCAGCTGCGCGTCAAACGCGTCACACATCTCGCGAATCGCCGGATATTCCAAAACAGCGGCCGTCAGCATATCCGAAAAACTGTCAAAAAATGTGCGGTAATACTCGTTTTGCGCCTTGCCGTAGTATTCGATACCGCAAACCTCATCATAGGCAATCACAATCACGCCGTCCTTTTCTTCCTTTTCAACGGCCATATACGGTTTTCCCGGAAAGGCGCGGTAGGTCTTTTGCACATCTAGAGCGGCCTGCTGCACGCTCTTTTTTTGTATCATCTTTTTCAGATCCACCGGCATTGCGCTGCGCTCTGCCAGATGAAGATATCCCCAATCAATCCCCACATCGTCGCCGCTCTTTGATAAAACATTCTGCATCGAATTACCGCAGCTGAGCGACAGCGCCGTCTTTTTAAACACCACGTTCTGATCCCAGTTGTCGGCGCAGCACTCCGAGGATATCGCAAAAACGAACCGCGCCTTTTCTGCCTCTTCCTTTTTTGCCTCCATATGATATTCCATATAGCTGACCGGACGGGATAAAATATCCAGCCGATCAAGCAAAAGCGGCGTCCGAAACGCCAGAGTCACCCGCAAAAGCTCATTTTCAAATTCATAAAGCGTACAAAGCGGCGTTACCTTTCTCTTGGTCTGGGGCAGCACCTTGCCGCGAACCCGATAGTAATGATGATCCGGATGCTCCGTTCCCATCAGGATATACCACTGCTCGCCGATCAGAACCCCTGCAAACATGGGGTTTGCCCGGCCGGTCCAGTTACGGGTCGTGTCATCGTACAGGCAGTCCGCAAATGACCAGATCGAAAAATACGGATCTACGGTCACAAGCGGTACCGCCGGCGGTCTGAAATTCATAAAAATTCCTCCTTTGTAGGTTTGTCAATGATGTGTTACACAATTTCTAAAAAATTTCGCCATCATTAAGAAAAGACTGAACATAATCAGCAGGGGATTTCCAATTCAGCGGGCGCATAGGAAACTTATTGTATTTA
>CAVGTH010000080.1:0-5934 GCA_963632045.1 Roseburia faecis
ATCTTTGGTCTGCCCGGCGCCGCCCTCGCCATGTACCGATGCGCAAAACCGGCAAAGAAGAAAGCCGTCGGCGGCCTTTTGCTCTCGGCCGCGCTGACCTCGATGCTCACCGGCATCACCGAGCCGCTGGAATTTACCTTTTTGTTTGTTGCGCCGCTGCTCTACGCCGTACACTGCGTTTTTGCCGGGCTTGCCTATATGCTGATGCACCTGTTTCACGTCGGGGTCGGCATGACGTTTTCGGGCGGTCTGATCGATCTATTCTTATTCGGGATTCTGCAGGGAAATGCCAAAACCGACTGGCTGAATATCATTTATGTCGGCATCGCCTATTTTATTGTATACTACTTCCTCTTCCGCTACCTGATTGTAATGTTCAACTTTAAAACACCCGGTCGGGAGGACGACAACGAGCAAACCAAGCTATACACCCGTGCCGATGTGGAGGCACGAAAGGCGCAGGGCAAAGAAGCGCCGACCGCCGCAAAAGACGGCGACATCCGCTCGGCACAAATCGCCGAGGGTCTTGGCGGCAAGCGAAACATCAGCGATTTGGACTGCTGCGCCACCCGTCTGCGCGTCACCGTCTTTGACGAAACCAAGGTTCAGGAAGAACTGCTGCGCGCCAGCGGCGCCGCCGGAATTATCCGCAAGGGAAAGGGCGTTCAGATCATCTACGGCCCTGTCGTTACCGTGGTAAAATCAAACCTGGAGGACTATCTCAGCACCGCGCCGGAAACGGCCGCTGCGCCGCAGGCAAAAGCCGCAGCAAAGACGGCGCCGAAACAAAAAAAGCAGACAAAGGCAAAAGCGCTCTCCCTCTGTGCGCCGCTGTCGGGCAGTATCGTTCCGCTCAGCGCGGTCAATGACGAAGCCTTTTCGCAAAAAATTCTCGGTGACGGCGTCGCCATTTTGCCAAACAGCGGCAAGCTTTATGCCCCCTGTGACGGCGTGATTGACAACATTGCCGACAGTAAGCACGCCATCGGAATTTCCTGCGGTGATTCCTTTGATCTTTTAATGCATGTGGGTCTTGATACCGTAAAGCTTGACGGCGCGCCGTATACCCTGCACGTAAAGGCCGGCGACCGCGTCAAGACCGGCGATCTGCTTGCAGAATTTGATATGGACGCCATCTTAAAGCACGGCTTTGACCTCACCACACCGATTATTCTATGCGGCGACGCAGAGGAATTTGACATTACCTTATCCTATGAGAAAGAAACGGTGCGGCACGGCGATCCGCTGATGATCGTCCGCCGAAAGTAGCCGCAAAAGGGAGGAAAACCCATGAAAATGACATTTCGCTGGTACGGAGACGACGATCCCGTCACCCTGGACGCGATCCGGCAGATTCCCGGTATGACCGGCGTTGTGACCGCCGTCTACTCGGTACCGCCCGGCGCGGTCTGGCCGCAGGAGGAGATCGATCGGCTGAAAGCAAAGATCACACAAAAGGGACTTACGATGGAAGTCATTGAGAGCGTGCCGGTACACGAGGACATCAAGCTACGCCGCGGAAACCATCAGGCCTATATCGACAACTACAAGCAAACCGTAAAAAACCTCGCAAAGGCCGGGGTAAAATGTATCTGCTATAACTTTATGCCGGTGTTTGACTGGACGCGCTCGCGCCTTGACCAGCCGCTGCCGGACGGCTCGACCGCCCTGGTCTATGACGCAGAGGACGTCAAAAAACTGGATCCGACCAAACTGACCCTGCCGGGCTGGGACGCTTCGTATTCGCGGGGCGAAGTATCGGAACTGATCGACGCCTACCGCGCCCTCGGCGAAGAGGGGCTATGGGAAAACCTCCGTTATTTTTTGCAGGAGATCATCCCGGTTGCCATCGACTGTGATATCAACATGGCAATCCACCCGGACGATCCGCCGTGGCCGATCTTTGGTATCCCGCGCATCGTCACCTGTGAAAAGAATCTCGACCGTCTGCTCGGTCTGTACCCGGATTCCCACCACGGGCTGACGCTTTGCAGCGGCAGTCTCGGC
This sequence comes from Roseburia faecis, assembly GCA_963632045.1. Classification (GTDB taxonomy): domain Bacteria; phylum Bacillota; class Clostridia; order Monoglobales; family Monoglobaceae; genus Ructibacterium. The sequence continues at coordinate 2,008 of CAVGTH010000080.1, forward strand.
TGCTCCGCCGAAAACGACATTGTGCATATGGTCTACCGCTACGGGAAGATGGGACGGATTCATTTTGCCCATGTGCGCAACGTTAAACGGCACAAGGACGGATCATTTGAAGAGAGCGCGCATTACAGCCCGTGCGGCTCTCTCGACATTGTCGCCATTTTAAAAGCTTATCACGAGACCGGTTTTCAGGGATATCTGCGCCCCGATCACGGGCGCATGATCTGGGGCGAGACAGGAAAGCCCGGCTACGGGCTCTATGACCGCGCGCTCGGCGCCATGTATATGACCGGCATCATAGAGACTCTGCAAAAAACGGATCCGCGCGCTATGCACCCCTTAAAAGGAGACTAACTATTAAAAGTCAATAGTTTTTTAGAAAAAAGTTAAAAGAATTTTTTTAAATAACTGATTGCATAGCAAACAGACCTTTTAAAATTGAATTTTTAAAAAGTCTAAAATATATGCTTTAGAAGGTAATTATCTAAGCTTGTCCGCATCAAAATGTTGGTTTGTTGTTTCAAGCGTATAAATCAGCCTGATAAGTTTTTTGGCAACATGAGACATAGCAACCCTGTGTGGTTTACCTTCGGCACGCTTTTTAGCATAAAATTCAGCGAAAGTCATATTAAACTGAATCAAAGGTAAGCAACAATTAATAATAGCACATCTTAAATGTGATGAACCACGCTTAACCATATGACCTGTATGCTCCGATTGACCGGATTGGAAATATCCCGGTTCTAAACCTGCAAATGAAAGCATTTGTCCCGGTGATTTGAATTTGGATATATCTCCATATTCGGAAAGTATAATTGCGGCGGATAAAACACCAACTCCGGGAATAGTAAGACAAGGTCTGTTAAGCTCGAGAGTAAGAGTTTTAATTTCAGCTTCAATATTGGTGATTTCTTCATCAATTTGACGATAGAGCCTCAAAATACAAGAAAGCTCCATTTCAAAAATTCGGTTGGAAACACCGACTGAATTTTTAGCAAGGTCTTTTAATGCAAGAAATTTTTGCATAGAAAACTTGCCTCTGGAGATTTTACGAAGCTCATCATACGAAGTGGTTCTGAATGCTGCAATTTTTTCGGTCGAACCGTATTTTTCAAGAATATGTAAAGCTGTTGCGCTGAATTTGTTGTTGAAAAACGGTTTAAACTCAGGGAAAATATGGTCTAAGATGTCGGTAAGCCTGATTAAATAAAAAGTTCTTTGCTTTATTAAAGAAAATCTTAATCTTGTTAGTGACTTTAGAGAATAATTGTGGTAAAATGATAGTGGATAGGGTTTGTACTCTACTGTCATTAACCAACGAGCAATAGTCTGAGAATCTATTGCATCGGTTTTAGTCTTTCTAAGCGATAGAGCTTTTCCGTATTGACTAATCAGAGCCGGCTGAAACTCCATAAAGGTGTAGTAGTGTTTTTCAAGGAACAGCTTAAGGTTTAAAGTGTAATGACTTGTAGATTCAAACCCTATTCTTTTGTCTTCTGAAGAATCAAGGGAATTTAATTTGTCAAGCAGCAATTGAAAACCTTGTTTGTTGTTCTCGAAAGAAAATACACCAAAAGGAGCTTCGCCGTCAGAAGATACGATAAAGCAATCGTGTTTGTATTTGGAAATATCAATTCCAATAAAATACATTAGGTTAAAACCTCCTTAAAATTTGATTAGCACTGCTTGTTTGCCACAAGAATTTCGACAATGTAATCTCGCAAATAAAAACGTCAAAGCGTTAACTAACTGATTAACAATTAAGGCGAAATGCTGTGGTTTGAGTCTCCTTTGAACAGTCAAAGCTGTAATTAAAATTAACAAATCCACAGTGCCTATATCTATTATATCAAAGGTAGCTAACCTTTGGTATATGCAAAACAAAAAACAACTACATTTTATCAATAAAACAGATAATTGCAGTTGTTAAAATAAAAAATTAAACGAAAGGAGAAGTATAATACAATTATCTTTAGTTTTGATGATAATTATATTATACGAGATATAAGTATGATAAAACAGCCCATCTTTTTTGAACGCAATCGGATCGGTCGGGTTTACACCGGCGGCAAGTTGTTTGCCGACCTTTTTGGTGATGAGCCCGTGGACAGTTTTTTACCGGAAGAATGGATCGCCTCTAATGTAACTGCCCTCAACAAAGATTCCAAAAACCCCAAGGATGGTGTTTCCAAAATCAAGGACAGCGATATCTATTTTGACGACTTGCTAAAAAAATATCCCACCGAGCTGCTTGGTTCCAAGGGGAAACTGCGGATTCTGGTAAAAGGCCTGGATAGCGCCATTCGGCTCCCTGCCCAGACACACCCCGATAAAGCCTTTTCTAAAAAATACTTTAATTCCGAGTACGGAAAGACCGAGTGCTGGACCATCTTGGGAACCCGTCCGAATGCAAAAATCTACTTTGGGTTCAAGGACGGCGTTACCAAGGAAATCTTTGAACAGGCCATTGAACAGAGTGAAACCGATATGGATGCTATGGAAAAACTAATGATGAGCATTACCCCCAAGGTGGGTGATGTGTATCTGGTTCCCGCAAAAACCGTCCACGCCATTGGCGCAGGCTGTCTGATTCTTGAGGTGCAGGAACCTACCGATTTCACCATTCAACCGGAACAGTTTTGCGGCAAATACAAGATGAACGACCGGGAAAGGTACCTTGGACTTACCAAAGAAGAGGCTGTTGGTTGCTTCAATTTCACCAAGGCCCCCGATTCCAAGATGACCCCTCACGTTATGGAAAAAAACGAAAGTATGGTCAAAGAATCTTTGGTGAGTGAAGTGAACACTGATTGCTTTATTATCAATCGCATCAAGCTTTCCGGTGGCAGCTACACTCCGGCAATAACAGATAGCTATGGAATTTATATAGTGACAAACGGCGCCGGCGCCATTCATGGCAATGAGTACCGCAAGGATGTGAAAAAAGGAGACTACTTTTTCCTTCCTGCCTCCCAAATGGGAAATTACACCCTAGACGGAACCTTAGAAGTAATCGAATGTTATTAAAAATAGCCCTGCATATTCGTGCAGGGTTATTTTTCTAATTCCTTCACATATTTTTTTGGTGTAAGTCCTGTTGTCTTCTTAAACAACTGAATAAAGTAGGACATGTTCTCAAAACCGCAGCCGTCACATGTCTCGGAAACGGATTTTCCTGCCTTTAAAAGGCAACAGGCATGAGAAATCCGCAAAGTGTTTAAATAGGTCAGATAGGTAATTCCTGTTGCTTTTTTAAACTTCTGACAAAAATAATGCTTTGTGTACCCAAAGGCATCCGCTACCTCATCCAGTGTAATTTTTCTAACAAAGTTTTCCTCACTCCATTTAAGAATTTCCCGCAGAGTATCGTCCTTAGCAGATACCGTACGACTGATGTCTGCATTACGGTCCGCCTGGGAAAAGAGAACATCAAAAAACCTTAATATCATAATTAAAATCTCATTCACATCGGTCGCTGTTGCAAAGGTTTGAGGCATATCGGCAATACCTTTCTCCATTGGCAAAGCAATGGGCAAATCTACATAGTTTTTTTGATGATATTCCAAAAGCACATCCAAATCCAAAAGAGGTTTCAGCTGTGGCGGATTAATTTTCAAGGTTTTGATACATCCATGTCCACCTTGATAACTCATGGCGTGAACCATGTTGGGCGCAACAAAGAAAACCCTGTCTCCCTTCAGAGTAAAATGCTGTCCTCCAATGTGCACGTCCCCCTCCATTCCATAATAAAAGAGAATCTCTATCGTCTCGGCATAATGGGGCAGTGTCACAAATTCACAAGACACTGTTCTCGATTCCCAATAACTCCAGGGACGGTGTTTTTTAAATTCTTTGTGTTCTTTAAAAGCAGTTAATATATTCATGCATTCATTCTATCACAAAAATCTTAATATTGCAATATTTTTTAAT
>CAVGTH010000080.1:5944-8793 GCA_963632045.1 Roseburia faecis
CCGGGATCCATTGTGCGGCGGAAACCTCTTTGCTCTTCTATGACGAAGAAATTTTAAAAAAACTGGATTTGGTAATGGCAGATTTAAAAATTTGGGATAACAGCCTCCACTTAAAACACACCGGTGTTTCAGGCAAAACCATAAAAGAACATTTTATTATGCTGAATACTCTGGGAATCCCCATTCTTGCAAGAACCCCTGTTATTCCCGAAATTAACCAAGGAATTAAGGAAATCTCTGCATTTTTAAAGGCTCTTCCCAATGTGATTGGGTATGAACTTTTTCCCTATCACCCACTGGGAGAATCCAAACGAAGGGCTCTTTCCCAACCACCGACGGGATTTACAGCTCCGTCCAAAACCTATATGAAGGAGTTGAAGTCCTATGTATTCCTACGCTGAACGGTTACAGGCTCTGCGTGAGGCCAAAATCAAACATACTCTGGGAAAAGGCTATACCAACATTGACGACTTTGGCACCGTACCCATTTCACCCGACTATGAAATTGAACCTTGGTACAACAGTACCAACGGAAGCTTTTACGGCTATGACGGCATGTGCGAAAACTTTGTTCGCATTATCAATGCCAATGAGCCATATGTTGACCCCATGGAGATGCTTTGCGGCAGGTGGCGGGATATGTTGGTAAACTACCACGGAGACGTGCATTTTCTCCCCGAGTGGTTAAAAAAGAAACCCAAAACCATGGAATTAATGAAAGGGGTTACCAGTCAATGGAGTAAACGCTGGGACGAACAGCGTTTCCCCTATGATGATCTTAAACCTCTGCAAGAAAAGTATAACATCGTTACCGGCATTGACAGTGACTCCCATCTGACCTGTGATTTTACCATTGGCTTTGAACTGGTTTGGGGCGGTCTTTTGGAAAAGGTAAGAAAGTATCGGAAAATCAATCCCGACAAAAAGGACTTTTACAATGCAGAGGAGCGCTGCATTCTCGCCATTATGGACTTTATTCAGCGACATATCGACAAAATTAAAGAAATGATATCAACAGAGTCCAATCCGGAAATTAAGCAAAACCTCATCACAATGTGCAAATCCTGCGAAAATGTCAAATATGACCCGCCTCAAACTTTCCACGAGGTTTGTCAATGGACAGCATTCCGCAACTGTGCCTCCAGAATCTATACCCGCGACGGTTCAGGATTTCCCCTGGACGTCCTCCTCTATCCCTATTACGAGAGAGATGTCAAGGCAAGCATTTTAGATGATGAAACCGCTAAGTTTTTAATTGCCAACCTTCTTTTGATTGATCCACATTTTTATCAGCTGTCCGGGGTAGACGAAAACGATAACGATTTGACCAATCTTTCTTATCTGGTTTTAGATGCGGCAAACGATATTAATATTGCATGCAATCTGACCGTTCGTTACCACGAAAACTGTGATCGCAACTTTTTGAAAAAAGCCGTCTACTATCTTTGCAAAAATAAAAACGGCTGGCCCAGATTCTATAACGACAAAGCTCTTTGCGAGGGGTATATGCGCAACGAGGGCATCGACAAAAAACTGGCAAGAGAACGAATCGCCGTCGGGTGTAACTGGATGTGTGTTCCCGGCAAGGAATTTCCCATGAATGATGTGGTCAAGATTAACATTGCAAAGGTTTTGGATGAAGCTCTAAAGGACATGAAACATGAGAGCGAAAAATCCATAGATCGTTTGTTTGCCCTGTATAAGAAACATTTAAAAAAAGCCATTGAGGTCACTGCCGCAGGCATTAACCTGCACATTGACCATCAATGGGAGGTAACTCCCGAACTTATCATGAACCTTTTCATGAACCTTTTCATGCAGAACACCATTGAAAAAGGCCTGGATATTTCCCAGTGTGCAGAGCTTTACACAATAGGAATTGATGGTGCCGGGCTTGCCATTGTTGCCGATTCCTTTGGCGCCATTGAAACCCGAATCATAAAGGAGAAGCTTTTAACCTGGGATCAGCTTTATGAGGCGTTGGATAACAACTTTGCAGACGAGCGTATCCATGCCATCATGCAAAGTGCTCCCAAGTACTGTCAGGGCGGAACCGTTTCTGACGAATGGGCAATAAAATTGACTGACAACTGGGTTACCTCCATCAAAGCACAAAAAATGCCCAAGGGCAGACAGCTGATTCCCGGCTGGTTTAGTTGGGCAAGATCCATCGAATACGGTGCAGTCGTTGGCGCAACGCCTAACGGCAGACGAAAAGGTGAGCCTATTTCCCATGGGGCAAATCCCGTACCCGGATTCTGCAAAGATGGCGCTCCTACTGCCCAATCAAACGGAATTGCTTCCGTTCAATGCGGTTACGGAAACGCAGCACCCCTGCAGATTGAATTTGACCCCCAGATTACTATGGACGAAAAGGGTGTAGATGTCGTTTTAAATTTAATCGAAACGCACTTCAGGCAAGGCGGAACCTTAATTAACATTAATGTTTTAGATAAAGAGAAGCTTTTAGAAGCACATCAAGACCCTACCAAACATCCCGATTTGGTAGTTCGTGTTACAGGCTTTACCGCATACTTTGCAAGCCTTTCTCCCGAATTTCGCCAGCTTGTCGTCGACCGTTTCTTAGAGGGGGTATAGTATGGATATGCGCGGTATGGAATCAATCATCGGCGGTTCTTATGATGTAGTTGTCATTGGCGGCGGCATTGCAGGTGTCGCCGCCTCAGTGGCTGCCTCCCGAAAGGGCGCCTCTGTCTTATTGATAGAAAAATCCTGCAATCTGGGCGGACTTGCTACAGGCGGACTAATATCCTGGTATGAATCGCTGTGTGATGGAAAAGGCACTCAAATGATTTTTGGTATAGCCGAGGAACTGATTCAGCTTTCAG
>CAVGTH010000081.1:0-8450 GCA_963632045.1 Roseburia faecis
GAGCATAAGCTGCTCGCCGAACTCCTTGGCGCAGACGATCGCCGCCCTCTCGTCATACCGATAATAATAGGAATGCGCGTAAATCCGCCGCCACAACGAGATAATCACCTGCACGCCGATCGCGCCGTACAGACACGAGATGTACTCCACACTTCCGCCGAGAAAAACGTCAAGTGGAAAATAGTCAAGACCTACCTTCTTTGGCCTGGCCATAGAATGACCCCCTTTTTTATTTTTTCTATATCATAACACGAAACCGAGTGTCATGGCGTGCCATCTTCCGCCAATATGGAATGCACACAAAAAGGGACTGCGTAAGGAGTCCCTTTTGCATTGTAAAGTCTTTTTTGCGAAACGGATTGCATTCTGCCGCAAAATGCGCTATAATAAAAGCATAAACAAAAAAGCCGTTTTTGCGGCAAAGATTGCTTGATTTTTTACAGTAAATCACATATACTACAATTAAGAAAGGAGTTATGCGTTATGTCAGTAAAGTCAACGGTATATATCCAAAAAGAAGATGACTGGTACGTTGCAACAAGCATCGAGACCGGCGTTGCGTCACAGGGAAAAACCATGGACGAGGCCATCGCCAATCTTTCCGAGGCCTTAACTTTGTATTTTGAAGATACCAAACCTGAAACAGACCCGTCACCGGTATTTATCACCACCTTGGAGGTGGCTGTGTAAATGGGCTCAAAATATCCGGTTTTAACCCCAAAGGAAATTATAAAAACGCTGGAAAAATTCGGTTTTGCATTTGTGAGCCAAAGGGGCAGCCATAAAAAATATTCTGACGGAGAACATGTCGTGATTATCCCGAACCATGCCGAGGTCGCGAAAGGAACGCTAAAGAGTATTTTGACGATGGCGCAGTCGCGCGTCCAGGGCGTCTTATAGCCCATTCCGGCAAGGATGACGCTTGCCGGCTCCTTTAACCGTCCCGACTGAAACGGAATAATATTGGAAACCACGTCCGAATACGCCGTCCGAAACGCCTTGTTGACCGCCTCGTTATCCGTGGTAAGTGTTGGTATCTGATAAAACATCACTGATCGCTCCTATGTATTATATTTTTCATGCCTCGCATCCTGTGTATGCGGTATTGCGCCCGGCATTTTGCCTTTTGCAAAACCCCTCATAAAGCAAATAAAATAAACGGCGGCGTTTCCGCTCCCCTTATGGCAGACGCGCCACCCTTTCCGGTCACGGTCGGAATTATATCATAAAACGGACAGAGTGTCAATTTTTAACGCCTAGTCATTTTGAAGTTCTAAAGCCTTCCGCAGAACACGGATATCATCCTCTATTTTTTCCAATCTTTTAAGGACATCTTTTTTATTGAGAATATTCAAATCGGAATATCCCAGCAAATAGTCTGTGGATACTTTAAAAAAATCAGCCAACTTCATGATTGAATAACTGTCCGGGTTTGTTTTTCCGGTTTCGTAATTCGAGAGGGTTTTTTGATCGATTCCGGTGGCATCGGCAACGTCAATTTGCCTTAAATCCCGATCTTCTCGCAGATCTCTGATTCGATTTTTTATCGTTTTCATAGTAACATCATTCCTTTTTCAAAAAATTGTACTATAAATTTACTAAATCCTCTTGACAAAGTAATAATCTACGAATATAATGTTATTATACTAATAATTTAGTATAATAATTCATTGAGGGAGGGTTATTATGATTTCAAAGCCAGAACTAAAGGCAGAGCCAAATCTGACAAATCTGCGTATGCCCGGAATGGGCAATCTAACCATCGATCTTTTAAAAGATATGATCGAAAAATCTTGCATGCAATTCGGACTGAACGTGAGCATTGCCGAGGACACCATAACAAGCGGCAAACTTTTTGACAAAAGCAAAACGGCGTGTATCACAATTACAAACGCAGAACATCCGAAGGACTACTTCATCGAGGTTGTCACGCTGAAAACGCAGGGTACTTACGCCTTTGTTGAGTTTTACTACACCGGCAACAGCAAAAATACACGCCGCGTGGCAGACGGAGACAGAGAGCACAAAACGCTTACCGGCTCTATCGTCGGCGCCATAAAAAAGGCGACCGTATCAAACGATGCGATGGAAGAAGAAAACAATTACTATGCAATGTTGTGCGATGCAATCAACGCTGTTTTTCAATAAAATTTAGGAGGGAAAAATATGGCAAGATGCAGAGAGTGTAACGGAAACGGACAAGTTTTATGTCCCGTATGCGGGGGCACAAGAAAAGATCCCCGAAACGATGCAAAAGAATGCGGATATTGTAACGGAAAAGGTCACGTTCCGTGCGGCGCCTGCGGCGGAAGCGGAAAAGACCCGTTTGATAACTAAGGAGTGCGGTTATGGCAATAGACTGTTCTTTTTATCTGGAGAAGGGCAACAAGTACATATGTATGATAAAAAAGGGAGAAATCGACTATAAAGTTTATAAAGAATATTGCAAAAACGATGATTCGAAAAACTGTCCCATTTATCAATACTACCTGAAAGAAGGAAAATCAGAATGGAGAATATAATCTGTCCGTCCTGCGGATTTGTTTCGCATTTCGTATCCTCTGACGGCTCCTATGCTGTATAACCTGATGTTAGCGATCCGAATCCGATTTTAAGAGGTGGATTTCCGCCCAAACGGTGTTAAAATACTCGGCAATCCGTTAGGATTACCTCCGTTTTTGCCTTGTTTGAACGAAAATCCCCACTCTTAAAATTCTTTGACCGAAATCGGATGGAATTTTGAGAAGATTTTGGTGCGGAGGATGCAGGAGGGCTGACGCCCGGCAAAGACGACAAGCTAAAATATTCCAAAATTACGCCGATTTAGGCGGGTTCGGATTACTAATATCAGGTTAACGATGTGAAAGGTGCGGATATGTCTTTCAAGTAAAAATCCGCTAAACAAGTGTTTACCGAAAAAGCACCGTTTGTGCGATTGCGCAGCAAACGGTGCTTTTTTGTAAAATGTCTGTCAACTTTTTGATATTTTTGGTGTAGGAGTCTCGGTTTTCACCGCTCCTTATTTCTTCATAGCTTCCTCTACCGCAACGGCAACGGCAACGGTCATACCAACCATCGGGTTGTTGCCTGCGCCGATTAGGCCCATCATCTCTACGTGCGCCGGCACGGAAGACGAACCTGCAAACTGCGCGTCAGAGTGCATACGGCCCATGGTATCGGTCATACCGTAGGAAGCAGGACCTGCCGCCATGTTATCCGGGTGCAGCGTTCTGCCCGTGCCGCCGCCGGAGGCAACGGAGAAGTACTTCTTGCCCTGCTCGATGCATTCCTTCTTATACGTACCTGCAACCGGGTGCTGGAAACGGGTCGGGTTGGTGGAGTTACCGGTGATCGAAACGTCCACGCCCTCTAAGTGCATGATCGCAACGCCCTCACGCACGTCGTCTGCACCGTAGCAGCGAACCTTTGCGCGCTCTCCGTTGGAATATGCCGTCTCTTTCACAACGGTAACCTTGCCGGTGTAATAATCAAACTGGGTCTGCACATAGGTAAAGCCGTTGATTCTGGAGATGATCTGCGCTGCGTCCTTACCGAGACCGTTTAAGATGACGCGGAGATCTTCTTTTCTTGCCTTGTTGGCACTTCTTGCCAGGCCGATTGCGCCCTCTGCGGCCGCGAACGACTCATGACCTGCCAAAAAGGCAAAGCACTTGGTCTCCTCACGAAGCAGTCTTGCGCCCAGGTTACCGTGGCCGATACCAACCTTGCGGTCGTCGGCTACCGAGCCGGGAATACAGAAAGACTGGAGGCCGAGGCCGATCTTTTCTGCTGCGTCAGCCGCGTTGGTTACGCCGTCCTTGATGGCGATTGCCGCGCCGACAATGTACGCCCAACATGCGTTTTCAAAGCAGATCGGCTGAATGCCCTTTACCATGTTATATACGTCAATGCCCTTTTCGTCACAAATCTGCTTTGCCTCTTCAATCGAAGCAATGCCGTGCTTTTTCAGCTCAGCGTTGATTTGGTCGATTCTTCTCTCATAACTCTCAAATAAAGCCATTTTCAATACCTCCTATCTTATTCGTGACGCGGATCAATCAGCTTGACCGCATCGTCTACTCTGCCGTATTGACCGCTGGCCTTTTCGAGCGCCTCGTTCGCGTCCATGCCCTTGCCGATCATTTCCATCATTTTGCCGAGATGTACAAACTTGTAACCGATGATCTGGTTTTCTGCGTCAACGGCTACCTTTGTGATATAGCCCTCTGCCAGTTCCAGATATCTGGGACCCTTTGCCAGAGTTGCATAGGTGGTGCCGACCTGGCTTCTCAGCCCCTTGCCCAGATCCTCAAGGCCTGCGCCGATGGGAAGACCGTCTTCCGAGAATGCGGTCTGGGTACGGCCGTACACGATCTGGAGGAACAACTCGCGCATTGCGGTGTTGATGGCGTCACAGACAAGGTCTGTGTTGAGCGCCTCTAAAATCGTCTTACCGATCAAAATCTCGGACGCCATTGCGGCCGAGTGGGTCATACCGCTGCAGCCCACGGTTTCCACCAGAGCCTCCTGGATGATGCCCTCTTTTACATTTAATGTCAGCTTACAGGTACCCTGCTGCGGTGCGCACCAGCCGATACCGTGCGTCAGACCGGAAATGTCCTTGACTTCTTTTGCCTGCGTCCACTTACCCTCCTGAGGGATTGGCGCGGGGCCGTGATATGCGCCCTTCGCAAGCGGACACATACTTTCTACTTCGCTTGAATATTTCATTTGCTCTGCTCCTTTCATATCAATCGGCAAAAAGCCCAATTGACTCCATTATATCATACTTTTCAAAATATGCAATAAATTTCTTTGAAAATCTCTGTCCCGACAAAAGCCGCTTTTTTAAGACAGGATTTTTTGTGGATTTTAACAAAATCCGTCACCGCTCCAGAGCGTTGATTTTTTCCACCCGGCGGGCATGGCGGCCGCCCTCGTGCTCTGCACCAAGGTACGCGTCCACAATGGCAATGGCAAGATCCGGCCCGGTCACGCGCTCGCCCAGGCAGATGATCTGCGCATCGTTATGCTGGCGGCATTTTTCCGCACTGTAACAGTCGGTCACGTGCGCCGCCCGAATCCCATGAATTTTGTTTGCGGCGATGCTCATGCCGATGCCGGTGCCGCAGACCAAAATGCCGCGGTCAAACGCGCCGCTCAGGTAAGCGCGGCACACCTTCTCTGCGATGTCGGGATAGTCGGCCGGAACCTCCGGCTGCGTCCCGTAGTCGATCACCTCATGACCGAGTGCGGTCAAATGTTCTTTGATATAGGCCTTGTGATTCACGCCGCCGTGATCACTGCCGATTCCGATTTTCATATGCTACCTCCTGTGGTTGATTCTTCCTCTATCATACCAGAGCAAAACCAAAATTGCAATCCAAAAAGCAAAAAATTCCGTGAAAAATGGTGATAAAATATGGTTGTAATTCAAATTTGTTTATAGTATAATGATTTTATGGAATTTATGACAGGAGGAGCGCATAGGATGGATTATCAAAAAGAATACCAAAGATGGCTGAAAATGGCGGACGCCGACACGGTGGCGGAGCTGAACGCCATCGCCGATGACGAAACGGAAATTAAGGATCGGTTTTACCGGACTTTGGAATTTGGTACGGCAGGCTTGCGCGGCGTATTGGGCGCCGGGGCGAACCGCATGAATACCTACGTGGTGGGACAGGCAACCCAGGGGCTTGCCAATCAGCTGCTATCCACCAATCCGGGCGGCGCGCTGCGCGTTGCCATCGCCTATGACAGCCGCCATCAGTCGGACGTCTTTGCCAAAGAGGCTGCCATCATTCTGGCGGCAAACGGCATCACCGCCTATCTGTTTGACGAGTTAAAGCCGGTGCCGGAGCTTTCCTTTGCGGTACGCCACATCGGCGCGACCGCCGGCATCGCCGTGACCGCAAGCCACAACCCGGCCAAGTACAACGGCTATAAGGTGTACGGCGCGGACGGCGCACAGTTAAATCCGGCGCTTGCCGCCATCGTTCTTTCGGAGATCGAAAAGACGGACATGTTTACGGACGTCAAAAAGTGCGATTTTGATCAGGCCGTCAAGGACGGCAAGATCGTGATGATGGGCGACGATGTGGAGGACGCCTATCTTGACGAGGTACAAAAGCAGTGCATCAATCCGGAACTTGCCGGAGAAAAGGGCAGCCGGCTGAAGTTTGTCTACACGCCGTTTCACGGGGCAGGCAACAAGCCGGTGCGCAAAATTTTAAAACGGGTCGGCTTTGACAATGTTGTGGTCGTCAAGGAACAGGAACTGCCGGACGGCGATTTTCCGACCGTGACGTCGCCGAACCCGGAAAACAAAGAGGGCTTTACCTTAGCGATCGGCTACGCCAAGGAATGCGGCGCGGATCTGATTGTCGGCACCGACCCGGACTCTGACCGCGTGGGCATCTTAGTCAAGGACGAAAACGGCGAATACGTCTCCTTTACCGGAAACCAGGTGGGCGCACTCCTTACCGAGTATATTTTAAGCAGCCTAAAAGAGCGCGGCCAGCTGCCAAAGGACGGCTATGTGGTAAAGACCATCGTCACCACCAACATCATCGCGGCGATGTGCCGCGCCTACGGCGTTGAAATGAAAGAGGTTTTGACCGGCTTTAAATTCATCGGCGAAAAGATCAAGGAATCGGAAGAGACCGGCATCGGCACCTATCTCTTTGGGTTTGAGGAAAGCTACGGCTATTTAAAGGGAACCTACGCAAGGGATAAGGACGCCGTGGTTGCCGTCATGCTGATTGCGGAGATGGCGCTTTATTATCAGGAAAAGGGCAGCTCTATCTTTGAACAGATGGATCGGATCTATCAAAAGTACGGCTATTATAAAGAACAGGTGGAATCGGTCACCATGGAGGGCATGGAAGGCCTTGACCGCATCGCCGGCATCATGGAAAACATTCGCAGCAATCCGCCGGCAACCGTTGCCGGAAAGAAGGTCATCGCGGTACGGGATTATCAGACCTCGCTGCGCACCGACCTTGCGACCGGCAAGCAGGAGAAGATTCTGCTGCCTACCTCCAACGTCATTTATCTGGAGCTGGAAGATGACAACAACTTTATCATTCGTCCCTCCGGCACCGAGCCGAAGATTAAACTGTACTGCCTCTTAAAGGGAAAGACCAAGCAAGAGGCGGAGCAGCTTTGCGAACTGGTAAAGACGGACATCGCGGCGCTGGTAAAATAAAACATTCTCTCCCCGGCTTTTGCCGGGGATTTTTTTATGATTTGTATTTTGCTTGCCTCTTCTCGAGCCACCACTGCTGCACCGCGGCGATCAGAACCAAAACCAAAATCGCGGCCAGTGAGAAAAGCACCGCCAAAAACGCTGCGGCAAGCAGCTGCCTTGGGGTTGCAAGCTGCGCGGCAGCAGCCGCCGGAATCGGCACCGGGGCAAAGACGGGCGCCGCGCCCGGAACGACGCGCACGGCGGCATAGGTCAGCAAAAACGCAATCGCCGCCTGGGTTACCTTGCCCAAAAGATAGGTGCGCAGCGAAAGCCCTGCCGGCAAGACGATCGCGGCGGTCTGGAGCAGCACCGACACCCCGGACAGTGCCAAAAAGAACGAAACCACAGCCAGCAGCAGTGCACCCGGCACCGCACCGCTTGTGATGATGGCGCGGATGCCGCCGGTGATCTCCAAAAGGCCGTAGACAAAGGGCGTGATACCGCCGTTCGGCAGTGCGGCAGCGACCGTCGCAAACAAAATCACAAAACCGCAGATCTTGGCGATGCACCGCACCGCATCCGTTACCGCTGCGGCGACTTCGCCAAGCGGATCGGCGCCGCGCCGCGCCCCGTTTGGCGGCGGCAGCTGCGGCACTGCCGCCGGGCATTTTCCGCCGCCAAGGTTGCGAAACAAAAGTCCGGTCAAAAGCGCCGCCAGCAAATGCACCGTGTAGAGCAGCACGCCCAGCCGCTCGCACTCCAGCATGCCGACGCCGACGGCGCCCAAAATGAACAGCGGCCCCGAATTGTTGCAAAAGGCGAGCAGCCGCTCCGCCTCGGCCTTGGTGCAGCTGCCGTTTTGGTAAAGCGCCGCGATACAGGCCGCGCCGACCGGATAGCCGCTGACAATGCCGAGCACCACGGCCAGCGCACCGCCGCCCGGCACGCCAAAGAGCGGCCGCATCAGCCCGGACAGCCACCGCCCGAGCAAGTCCGCCGCGCCGCCGCGAATGAAAATCTGACTGCAAATCAAAAAGGGAAACAGGGACGGCACAACCACGTTCAGGCATAAAAGGACGGCGTCTCTTGCCGCATAGACCGCGGCGTGCGGCCGCACCACCATCGCCGCGCAAAGCAGCAGGGCGGACACCGTCACAAAAGTACGGAGCATTCGTTTCATTTCTTAACCCCCTTAAAAACTTCGGTAGTGTCAAATAGACACCCCTTTTTATACATTTTAACTCTCGTTAAAACCTTG
>CAVGTH010000082.1:0-5555 GCA_963632045.1 Roseburia faecis
TCTTGGCGTATTCCAGCGCCTTGCGCATCAGGGATGAGGATAACACCGGTCTGCCGTCGTCCGAGATGGCCGCTGCGCCGGCATCCTTCAGTTCACCGATTTCCGCAAGTTCTTCTCCCTTTTGTTCTTTGGTGATACACCCACAGGTTAAAACGTTGCAAAGTCCCACCTGTCTGCCGCGGTTTACGACATATTCGACCAAGGCCCGATGATCCACCGCCGGTTTTGTGTTCGGCATACAGACCACCGTAGTCACGCCGCCCTTTGCCGCCGCACGGCTGCCGCTTTCGATATCTTCCTTATATTCAAAGCCCGGTTCTCTAAAGTGCACGTGCAAATCCACAAGTCCCGGTGCCACCACACAGCCCGCGGCGTCAAACACCTCCGCGCCGTCCGCCGGCAAATCATGCCCTGCGGCACAGATGATACCGCCCTCGATCCATAAATCCAGCTTTTCTTCGATTCCGTTTTCGGGGTCAATCACCAACCCGTTTTTTATCAGTAAGCCCATGCTCATCCTCCTGTTTTATCTCTTGTCGCCGATCAAAAGGTTTAAGACCGCCATCCGAACGCAAACGCCGTTGGTTACCTGCTGCTCAATCACGGATTTTACACCGTCGATCACATCGGCGGATAACTCAACGCCGCGGTTCACCGGACCCGGATGCATGACAATGACGTCCGATGCCGCCTTGCTGAGCCGCGCGTCGTTGATTCCAAAATATTTATGATATTCCCGTACCGTGGGGAAAGACCCCTTCTTCTGGCGCTCTAACTGAATCCGAAGCCCCATAATGACATCGGCGCCTTCCACCGCGCGGTCAACGTCAAAGTACGCCCTAACGCCCATTTGCTCAATCTCGGCCGGCATCAGGGTAGAGGGGCCGCCGAGGACAACCTCCGCTCCCATTTTTTTCAGGCCGTAGATATTGCTCCGTGCGACGCGGCTATGCTTGACATCGCCGACAATCGCAACCTTAAGCCCTTTCAGCGTTCCCTTTCTTTCCTGAATCGTCATAAGGTCGAGCAGCGCCTGCGTCGGATGCTCGTGCATGCCGTCTCCGGCATTGATGACGGCAGTGTCAACATGCTCTGCCACCAGATGCGGCGCACCGGAGGACGGATGGCGGATAATCACGGCGTCTGCCGCCATCTGCCGAATCGTTTTCGCTGTGTCGATCAGCGTTTCTCCCTTGGCGACACTGCTGCCGGACGCGGTAATGTTTGCCGCGGTCGCGCCCAGATATTTGGACGCCAGTTCAAAGGACAGACGGGTACGCGTACTGTTTTCATAAAACAGGGTCACCACGCTCTTGCCGTTTAGGTCACCCGTTTTTTTATTGCCGAGCAGCACCTCCCGTTTCATGCGGAACGCCTCGTTCAAAATGGTCTCAATTTCACCGGCCGATACATCTCTTAGCCCCAATAAATGCTTCATGCGCTTTAAAAACTCTCCTTTTCTATGATAACCTCGTCAACACCGTCAATCTCTTCCATGTGCAGCGCAACCCGTTCCACCCTGGAACTGGGGATCCGCGCGCCCACATAATCCGCGCTAATAGGAAAACAGCGCCGTCCACGATCCAAAAAAGCGGCCAGCTGAACTTCTGACGGCTCCTCCAGATCCAACAGCGCATCCAAGGCTCTGTGGATTGTTTTTCCGGTATACAAAATATCGTCTACCAAAACCACAGGAATATTCGCAATAGAAAATGGGATATCGGTCCCGTTTAACAAAGGAAAACGGTCGATCATCCGATGATCTTCACCGTATAAAGTAATGTCCAAACTGCCGGTCAAAATCTCACTGTTCGGCATATGCTTTTGAACCACCGGCGCCAGCCGCTGCGACAAATATACGCCGCGTCGGACAATGCCGATAAGAGCCAGCTTTTTTTCACACATATTACGTTCCGCAATCTCGATACCGATCCGATCCAGCTTTTTGGCGATCTCTTCCGCACCCATAATACGCTTGCGCTCTGTCATGACGATTTCTCTCCTTTCCTGTATAACAAAAAAGCAACCCTAGCACTTCCGCCGGCTTGCTTTCCAAAGAGCGTTCTCCGGCGGAATCTTCCGCTGCGGCACGTCGGCGTCGTCGCGGTCTTCCGTTCTAACAAAGCGTCTGCTTTTTCGCTCTCAGCCCATTATACAACAAGATATGGTTTTTGTCTACAAATTTCTTAATCTTTTTAAAACTTTTTCAAAATACGCAGGCAGCGGACTTTGAAACTCCATATATTTTCCGCTTGTGGGATGGATAAAACCGATCTGCCATGCGTGCAGCAGCTGCCCGTTTAACGAGAACGGCTCCTTTTTTACGCCGTACACGGGATCGCCGACAATCGGATGCCCCCGATCACTCATGTGCACGCGGATCTGATGAGTTCGTCCCGTTTCCAGCCGGCATTCTACCAGGGTATAGCCCGAAAAACGTTCTTTCACAAAATAATGCGTGACCGCACTGCGTGCGTTTTTTTCGGTGACCGCCATCTTCTTTCGGTCGTGCGGATGTCTGCCGATCGGAAGGGCAATGGTGCCGCTGTCCTCATGAAATCCGCCGTGTACCAGCGCAAGGTAGGCTCTCGTCAGGCTATGCGCTTTGATCTGCGCCGCCAGGCTTTGGTGCGCCTTATCATTTTTGGCAACCATCAAAAGACCGCTGGTGTCCTTATCAATCCGATGCAAAATTCCGGGCCGCTTTTCTCCGTTGATGCCGGACAGGGTATCGCCGCAATACGCCAAAAGCGCATTGACTAAGGTTCCCGTCTCGTTCCCTGCGGCGGGATGAACCACCATCCCCTGCGGCTTATCAACAACCAGCATATCCGCGTCCTCATACACAATCGAAAGCGCAATCGGCTCCGGCAAAATATCGGTCTCTTTCACTTCCGGGACGGTGACCGTCACCCGATCTCCCTCACGCATCTTATAGCTTGGCTTTACATAGCCGCCGTTGACCGTGACGCATTGATCGTGAATCAGCTTTTGCAGATGCGAACGGGTAAAATCCTCCATCACACCGTCTAAGTACCGATCAATCCTCTCTCCGGCCTGCTGCGGATTCACGCTCCAGGTTCTCTCCTGTGTCACTTTTCTTTCCCTGCCCTTCGCCCATCGTTTTCTGCTCTTCGCGTTCGCTGATGATAAAATGAATCATCAGCAGTACGGCACCGACGCATACCGCGATATCGGCAACGTTAAATACCGGAAAATGAATCAGCCGAAAATCAAAAAAGTCAACCACATAGCCCTTTGCCATACGTTCCATCAAATTTCCGACTGCGCCGCCGTAAATCAGCGCGGTGCCAAAACGCAGCCACCTTGTCCGAAACCGCGTCTTGCCGTACAAAACGGCAAGCACTGCCAATACCGCGATGGAGATGATGATGAACAAAAGCCGCGCATCGCTGAACATGCCAAACGCGATTCCGCGGTTTTCCACATAGGTAAAATGGAACACGCCCTTGATGATCGGCACGGTGTCAAGCGCCTTTAAATTTAATTCGGCAACCAGCTTGGTCATGATGTCCAAAATTAAGATTGCCATACCCAACATAATATATCCCATATATGTCATGCCTCACTATTTTTGTTTTTTCCTCTTTTTGCGGCAGAAGGCGGTGTAAAAAGTACACCGCCCCGTTTTCTATTCTTCCTCATCCGTCTTGGACTGATAATTTCCGTCTGCGTCCCGAACGATTTCCGGAAGTTCCATGGTGTCCGCGTCCTCTTTTGCCTCAGCCTCTTTGGCGTCCTGCTCTAAAACGGTTTTTGCCGTTTTTAAAATTTCTTCATTCACTTCAATCTGCGAATAATCTTTGATAATATCAAGCTGCGCGTGCAGCAGCGATACCACCTTCGCGCGGAAGACCTCAACGCTGCGTTTCATTTGTTCGTACTGATAACGAATCTTTTCTACTTCGCCGTTTGCATTCTCGATCATTTCCTCAGCGCGGATCTGTGCGTCCCGGACAATGACCTCGGCACGGTCATACGCGTTTTGTTTTACATCGTCTCCGCTGCGTTTTGCAACCGATAATGCGTTTTGCAGCGTTTCTTCCATTGCCTTATATTGTCTGACGGCGTCGGAGAGCATCTCGATCCGCTCTTTCGCCGCTAAATTCTCCCGATACAGTCTCGCATAGTCCTCCGATACTTCCTGTAAAAAAGTCTCTACCTCATCAACGGCATAGCCGCGCATGGCCTGTTTAAAAATCTTGCTGTCAATGTCTTGCGGTGTCAGCATACTTCTCACTCCTCTACACATACCGGCATACGGTAATACTGTATCTGCCTTTTCTTGTCAGACCGCCGATCCGCGACAACTTCATTCTGCCGTAGCCGCGCGCGGATATCACGTCATTTTCTTTTAAAACCGCCGAAACTTCTTCCTGCGGTTTCCAATTGACACTGACCTGTCCGCTCCGGATCAGATCCGCCGTCTTTCCTCTGGCAAGACCGATGGCGCAGGACAGCACCGCATCCAGCCGCAGGGCAGAAACCGTGCCCTCAATCTCACGCACAGGGCGCAGCGGCAAAACGGCGTCTGCCGCACTTGTCTTTTTAAGATGTACGCCGCAGCGGCCGATCTTTGTCAGATTTTGTATCACATAATCTGCGATTTGAGGCTGCAAAAAAATCGAAGCCCTATCCTCCGCAACCAGGATATCACCGATCTTCTCACGGACGATACCAAGCCCCATCAGGCTGCCCAAATAATCCCGGTGCGAAAGCGCCGCAATGTCGCGGCCGGTGCATTCCAAAACGGTCAGATAGGCGTCTCGGTCAATCTCGCAAAATTCCGGACAGCACACCATCTGCGTCCGCTCGGCCTCCTCATAGCCGCCGTCAAAGATGACCTTCATATCGGGCGTATAGAGCATATTTTCCAAAATCACGGCACGCTGGTGCGGATTTAAAAATCCCAGTGTTTTCACCTCGTACCGCCTTTCGGAAAGTCTTAATGTATCCTCTGCCTTTGCGATCAGCAGCTTGTCCTCTTGCGTCAGATTTTGCATCACGCTTAGTTATTCCAGGGGAAACCGCCCTTTGCGCCCTGCATCTCCTCACCCATGATGCCGACATTGCTCGGTGCAAGCAGGAAGATACCGTTTGAAATCTTCTGAATCTCGCCGTCCAGTGCATAAACCGATCCGCTGAGAAAATCCACGATTCTGCGTGCGACATTCTTTTCCACCGACTCTAAGTTCACCACAATGGGCTTTCTGCCCTTTAAGTGATCGGTGATGCTCCGCGCTTCTTCAAAGCTTTCCGGCTGGATCACAACCACCTTCATCTGCGGCGCAGCGGCATTATCACGAAGCTTGACAACCCGGCTGCTTCTTCTGGCGTTCAGACGGTCGATGACCGGTTCGTCGTCATAGGCGTCGTAACCGTCCTCCTGTACTGCGTCATCTGCGTAATATTCCTCGTCAAAATCATTGCCGTCCAGGCCGATAAAACCCATCACTTTGTTTACAAAATTGCTCATTTTCTACTCCATTCTACCGCTGTGCCCCGGTGATTATGATATCCCTGCCGGCACAAAA
>CAVGTH010000082.1:5565-8285 GCA_963632045.1 Roseburia faecis
CTTTCGATGGCGCCGGCAAGTTCTTTCAGCCTTTGAAAAACCGCGTTGTTTTCCGCCGCGCTGTACCCGGCCGCCGAGATCGTCATCAATCCCAAAATCCGCACATGCGAAAGCGTGCTGACCGCCCGGCACAACTCCATCGCCTCATCCGGCGACACGCCGGATTTTGTCTCTTCTCCCGTGATATTCACCTGGATTAAAATATCCTGGATCTTTTGAATTTTTGCAGCCTGCTTTTCAATCTCTTCCGCAAGGTGCATAGAGTCCACCGAATGGATCAGCGCCGCCTTATCAATAATATATTTGACTTTGTTGCGCTGCAGCTGACCGATCTGGTGCCAGCGCACCTCCGGAAAATCCGCATATTTTTTGGAAAGTTCCTGCGGACGGTTCTCGCCAAAATCCGTCACACCGCACGCCGCCGCCTCCGCCACCATTTCCGGCGGCTTTGTCTTGCTGACCGCAATAAGGCGAATTTCATCCGCGCTGCGGCCTGCGGCCTGTGCCGCCGCCGCAATCTGCTGCCGAATCTTTTCGATATTTTCTCTGATATCCATTTATCTCACAACCTTACCGTCCTCCAGATTCTTTGACTCCACCACAACTTCATCATAGATTTGCAACTTATACTCTGCACCCGTGTCCGTGACCGCGCTGATGATTGCCCAGTCATTGTTTTTATAATGTACCTGAACCGGGACAAACCGGGCAACGCCGAGCCGCAGTACATAAACGCCGGTCTGGCTGTCCTGCATATGCAGGCTCTGTACCGGCACCTTGATTCCCTCTGAGCGAACCAGAACCAGTTCTGCCGAGGTACGGCTGGCCGCATAAATACCCTCGACATAACGGTTGGTATAAATCGTAACCGCAACCTTTCCGTCCTCTTCGCTGCTCAGCGTACGCACCGTTCCGTAGACGGTGGTGTCCGACAGATCAAAAAACCGCATTCTGATGCTCTGCCCAACCTTAAGCCGCTCCGCGTCCTTTGCGTCAATATTGGCCGAAAAATACCAGCCGTAGTTATTGACCACCTTGCCGACAGGTTCATTCTGTACCACGTCGCTGCTCCGTGTGAGCGGAATCTTGTCAAGTTCTTTCAGATAGGAAACGCTCACCTGATCGAGTGCCGCAAGGCTCAGTCTATCTTCCATGCCGTCAATCCGGGAATAAAAAACGCCGGCACCGGGCGCCGTCAACTCGTGCTTTCCGCCTTCGGTTGCGTTTTCCAGTTCTTTCAGCTGTGACTTCAGTGCGGTAAGTGCCGCGTCCTTATCCTCAGCCGTTCCGGATTCCGTATTTCGCTTGCGTGCAATCAAAAGATTTAAATTCTCCTTGCCCTCCGTCAGATTCGAGATATCGTGTTCCGTCCGCAAATCCGACATATCACGCACCGCAGAAGCAATCTTCTGTTCCGCCATCACGCTGTTACCGCTGTACGTTGCCTCCGGCGTGCCGCGCTCTAACTGGAAAATCTGACGGTTCAGTTCCTGAATTTTCTGCGAGCGTTCCGGGTCATATTGGCCGGTATAAATGCAGCCGAGGCTCTGTCCCTCACGCACACGGTCGCCCTCGCTGACCCACGCCTCCAAATAACCGCTCACCGGGGCAATCATCACCTTTTGGTCGCGGAACACATAGCCGTCCGCCAGGATTTCCTCCTCAATGGTGCCCTTTAAGGCGATTGCCGTTGTCATGCTGCTGCGAAAGCTGAAAATGACGGAAAACACAAGGTACAGTGCCACAATCAGCAGCACGCCTTTGATGACCCAGCCGCGTTTTTGCTTTTTTTGGCGCTTTGCACGCCGGGATGTCATCCGATCTAAAAAATCTGAAGAATTTTCCATCGGACTACCTCCCCTTTTTCTTCTTTGAAAATGCCGAAACTATGCCTTATCGTGCGAACCCGATGGCTTCGTTTTCCGCAGATCCGCACCCTAAAATACACCTTTTATTATAACATCATATCCCGGCATGTAAACCTCGGTTTTCAATTTGTATTTAAATTGTAATCAAACCGTAACACTTGCTTTTCTGCACCGGATTTTCACCCCAATAATTGACAAAAATCCGGAAAAAATATACAAATCCGGAGAGGGAAAAATCACGCTTTCTTATGAGCGATATAAACTCCGGCGGCAGTCCTTTTTCCGGTCTGCCAAAGCGCACGCCCTTTGCTTTTGCGGCTGCAATTCCCTGCATCTGCCTTTTTCGGATATTTTCTCTTTCGCTTTGTGCCACAAAAGACAATATTTGAAGTACCAAATCGGCTATAAATGTTCCCATTAAGTCCTTGCCCTGCCTTGTATCCAAAAGCGGCATATCAATCACGCATATATCCGTGCCGATTTCCTTTGTCAGCACACGCCATTGATTTTGAATCTCTTCATAATTTCGTCCCAAACGGTCAATGGAGAGGATATAGAGCAAATCTCCGCTTTTCAGCGTTTTTATCAGTTTTTGATACGCCGGCCGGTTAAAATCTTTTCCCGATAGTTTGTCGATGTATATATTTTTCTCTGCAATATTTTGTTTTTTGAGCGTGAGCACTTGTCTGTCCTCGTATTGGTCTGTGCTTGACACCCTTACATATCCGTATATTTCCATAGCAAAACCTCCATTGCCTCATGGTAAAATAAAAAGCTGCCTTTATTAAAAAGACAGCTCAGACAACTGACAAACCCACCAATCCAGGTGGGTTTTTGTCATAAATATTAAAT
>CAVGTH010000083.1:0-8262 GCA_963632045.1 Roseburia faecis
TGCTGCACCTCCTTGCGGTCGCGGTGATTGTCCAGCTTTTCCGCGTCCTCGGCGGTGTCGTTTAACACCTTGCCGTCCGGCGCGATCAGCGTGACGCGGCGGTCACGGTCATTAAAGTTTTTAAAAAACCCGGCCTCGTCCTGTGTGACGGAATAAGCCGCATAGTTTGCCTCGCTCTTTAATTCCTTGACGATTTGTCCCTCAAAAAACGGGTACAAAATCGCGGTCATAAAGGCAAAACTGAGTAAGAGAATCAGGACAGAGGTAAAGAAAACAGAACGCCAAATCTTACCGGTCACGGACATCGCCCCCTATTTTATAGCCGACATTTTTCACGGTTTGAATCAGAGAACCGTATTTGCCAAGCTTGATTCTGAGTTTTCGGATATGTACATCTAACGTGCGGGATTCTTCATAGTATTCGCCCCAAACGGTACTGAGCAGGGTTTCACGGCTCACAACCGCGCCTTTGGCCGAGAGAAGGGTAACAAGCAGCGTGTATTCCTTAAAAGACAGATAAAGTTCGGTGCCGTCGACGGTTACGGTATGCCGTTTGGTGTCAACGGTGAGCGAATCGACCGTATATCCGCTGCATTCCCGGTCGCTTTCGCAGCGGCGCAGCAGCGCGCGTACCCTTGCCGTCAGTTCTACCATGCCGAACGGTTTTGCGATATAATCATCCGCGCCGAGATCCAGGCCGGTTACCTTGTCATATTCACTTCCCTTGGCGGTCAGCATCATAATGGGAAGCCGTTTCGTTTTCGGGTCGTCCCGCAGCTTGGTTAAAATAGAAAGCCCGTCCTCTTCCGGGAGCATAATATCCAGCAGCAGCAGCTCCGGCAGTTCCTTGTCCATCGCAGCCCAAAAGAGCGAAGGCCTTGCAAAGTCCATAACTGCGTAACCCTCTTTTGTGAGCGCGTAGCTGACTAGTTTTCTGATATTATCATCATCTTCTACAAAGTAAATCATAGAGATTTTCCTTTCTTAAGTTCAATTTCAAGGGAAGAACAGTTCCTACGGTCAGTATACCACAGGCGAGCCGTATCTTCAAGGATAAAATCAGTTGGGGACGCTTTCGTGGTCGCCGGTGATGAAGTAGAGAACCCAGCCGGCAATGTTTTCGGCGTGGTCGCCGATACGCTCTAAATACTTTGCAATCATAAGAAGGTCAATCAGAGCCTCCGCCCCGTCGGAGGCGTTTTTCACGTTTTCAATCAGTTCCTGCTTTACCTTTTCAAACAACTGATCGACGGTGTCGTCCTGGTCGATTACCTTTTTTGCCAGTGCGCCGTCAATGCGGACAAAGGAGTCGATACTGTTTGTCAGCATTGACATGGTTGCCTCGGCCATGTCCTCGATGTGCACCGACCCGGTATAGCCGCTGCTGTTGACAAAAGATGCAATCTCGGCGATGTCAGAGGCCTGGTCGCCGATTCGTTCCATGTCGGAGATCATTTTCAGGGCAGAGGAGATTTTTCGCAAATCCTTTGCGACCGGCTGCTGCATCAGCAAAAGCTTCATGCAAAGGTTTTCGATATCCCGTTCCTTTTGATCGATCTGATCGTCAATGGCGTGGACGGTTTGCAGCAGCGTACTTTCGTTTACGGTTAAATATTTGATGGCATTTTCGATGGCCTCTTCACAAAGGGCGCCCATCGTAATCAGTTCGTTATCCAAAACGCGCAGTTGTTCGTCAAAATGATTTCGCATCAGCCAAACCTCCCTGTAATATAATCTTCGGTTCTCTTGTCCTTCGGCGTGGAGAACATCGTCTCGGTGTCGTCAAATTCCACCAGTTCACCGAGCAGAAAGAATGCAGTTTTATCCGCAATTCTCAGCGCCTGCTGCATGTTATGCGTCACCATGATGATGGTGTAATCCTCTTTTAAATTCATCGCCAGTTCTTCGATTTTCGAGGTGGAAATCGGGTCTAAGGCCGACGTCGGCTCATCCATCAAAAGAACCTCCGGCTTTACGGCCAGCGCCCGTGCGATACAAAGCCGCTGCTGCTGACCGCCGCTCATGCCGAGTGCGCTTTTCTTTAGGCGATCCTTGCATTCGTCCCAGATGGCAGCCTGTTTGAGCGAGGATTCGACGATCTCGTCCAGCTTGACTCTGGACTTGATGCCGTGAATCCTGGGCCCGTACGCGATGTTATCATAGATGCTCATCGGAAACGGATTGGGCTTTTGAAAGACCATACCGATGCGTTTTCTTAAAATCGTGACATCGATATCGCGGTAAATGTCGGTTCCGTTTAACAGAAATTTTCCTTCAATGCGGCAGCCGTCCACCAGATCGTTCATGCGGTTTAAGCTTTTTAAAAAGGTTGATTTTCCGCAGCCGGAAGGGCCGATCAGCGCCGTGATTTGGTTTTGGGGGATATCCATTTGGATATTTTTTAAGGCATGGTTGTTGTCATACCATAAATTGACGTCAGATACGGTTAAATAGGGTGTCATACGCTATCATCCCTTTCTTTTTTTCACGATATTTGCGGTCAGTTTGGCTGCCATGTTGATGATAAAGGTGAGGAAGAGCAAGATCACCGCAATGGCAAACGCGATTTGAAATTCTCCGCGTTCTTTGGCGTACATATAAAGGGCAACGGTGAGCGTCGAGCCGGGATGGTTCGGCGCGCCGGCCTGTGCAAAATGAATGATCTCGTTCGCCATGCCGGCGGTAAAGAGCAGTGCCGCACTCTCGCCGACAATGCGGCCGATGGATAAAATACAGCCGGTGACAATGCCCTCAATGGAAGAAGGAAGAACCACCGTGCGGATCATATGCCATTTGCCGCTGCCAAGCGCGAGGGAACCTTCGCGGTACGAATCCGGCACCGTCTTTAGGCTTTCCTGCGTGGTGCGGATCATGGTCGGCAGCGTCATAATCGCCAGGGTCAGTGCACCGGCAATCAGGCTGGTGCCAAGGTTTAAAAACTGTACAAAAAGCAGCATGCCGGCCAGACCGTAGATGATAGAGGGAATGCCGGAAAGCGTTTCGGCCGCAAGCTCAATCGTCTGTACAATGCGCTTGTTTTTCGCGTATTCGTTGAGATAAATCGCGGCGCCGACGCCGAGCGGCAGGATGACGATCAGCGTCATCAGTATGATATAGAGGGTGTTTAAGAGGTTTGGCAAAATACCGATGGTTTCTTTCACCAGGCTTGGCTTGGTGCTGAGCAGCTGCCAGGTGACATAAGGAATACCGCGGTAGAGTATGTAGCCGATGATGCCGATAAAAATGGCGATGATCAATGCGGATGCCAGGTACATCAAAACTTTGAGTGCCGCCTGATAAAGCCGCCGCTGAAACGAAATTTTATGCACGATACTCACTTTCCCTTCCGTTTTACAACCAGATTTAAAAACAGGTTGATGATTAAGATGAAGACAAACAGGACAAGGGCAATCGAAAACAGTGCCTGTCGCTGCAGTCCGGAGGAGTAGGACATTTCCGACGCAACGGCCGTTGTTAAAAAGCGGACGCTGCCGAATAATTTCGGCATGTTTGCAACGTTGCCGGAGACCATCATCACCGCCATGGCCTCGCCGATGGCGCGGCCGATGCCCAGCACAACCGAGGCTAAGATACCGCTTTTTGCCGCCGGGACGCTGACCTTCCAGATCGTCTCCATTTTAGTCGCGCCGAGCGCAAGCGAGGCTTCCTCGTATTCTTTGGGGACTGCCTTGAGCGCGGTTTCCGACACGCTGATGACAGACGGAAGAATCATGACCGATAGTACCAGAATCGCTGCAAGCAGGGTTGCGCCGTCAGGAAGATGGAAGGTTTCCCGAAGATACGGAACCACAATAATCATGCCTACCAGACCGTAAATGACGGACGGGATTCCGGCAAGCAGTTCAACTGCGGTTTTCATCCATTTTCCGACGCGGTAAGACGCCATTTTTGCAATGTAGGCGGCACATAAAATCCCGATCGGCACGCCGATCACCATCGCGCCGAAGGTGCCGTAAACCGAGGTTAAAATAAACGGCAGGATTCCGTAACTCGGCGTCTGTGCGGTAGATGCCCAGACCTTGCCGAGCAAGAATTTAACAAGCCCGATTTCGCGGATGGCCGGGATGCCGGAGATTACCAGAAAGACCGTGATGATGATAACAAACGCAATCGAGACAAATCCGCATAGGGTAAATAATGTGACCATGCCTTTTTCCAAAAGGTTTTTTTTCTTCATATTCATTCTCCAGAGGCGAAAGCGAGAAATCCATACGCCGTTTCTTGGGGTTGGATTTTCGCTTTTGCCTTACAGGTGGTTTATTTCGGATTTTGGGGCGTTTCGGTTACCGTATTACCGGAATCGCACCTGCTTTTTCGATCAGACTGTCGGCGTCTTTGCTGGTTGCAAAGTCGAAGAATGCCTGTGCGGTCTGGCTGAGTTTGGTATCATTTTTGGTAACCAGAACGAAGTCACGCTGAATCTTATAGGTGCCGTCCTGAATGGTCTGTACGGACGGTGATACGCCCTCAACCTGGATGGCTTTTACGCTGTCCTTTACCGATGCGAGCGAAGCATAGCCGATGGCGTTGGGGTTTGACGAAACGGTCTGTACCACGTCGCCGGTCGAGGTCAGCTCCTGACTGTATACGCAGGCGTCCTTGGTCTTGGTGATCGATTCAAAGCCGTCTCTGGTGCCGGAGGCTGCCTCTCTGCCGATGCAGACAATCGATGCGTCCGCGCCGCCGACATCCTTCCAGTTTGTGACCTCACCCTTGTAGATGGAGGCGATCTGCTCCAGTGTCAAGTCCGCGATTGTGTTTTGGGGGTTTACAATCATCGCGATACCGTCAAGCGCTACCACGGTGCCGGTCAGGGTCTGGGATTCTTCCGGCTTTAAATCACGGCTGGAAAGACCGATGTCGCAGCGTCCCTCCGAGACTGCCTGAATGCCGGAGCCGGAACCGGTCGGGTTATAGGTGACTTTGACGTTGGGGTTTTCTTCCATGTAGGCTTCGCTCAAATAGCCGATTACCTTTTCCATCGAGGTAGAGCCGTCTGTTGCGACAACGCCGGAGCTTGTGCTGCTGTCAGTGCTCTCCGCCGTGCCCGGCGTATCGGCGGTGCTGCCGCAGCCGGTACATGCAGCGGCAAGTACAAAGATTGATGTGATTACAGTAATTAGTTTTTTCATGTGTTCCATCCCTTTCTTATTGAATACACCCATAGTATACAAAACGGGATGTAAATTCTAAAAGGGAGATGATGTTAATTCTGTGTTAATCTTTGAAAGCGCAAAAAAGCGCCTGCTGCCATGCGGCAGAAGCGCGTTGTTTTATCACTGTGCAACATCAGGATAAGGGAGGAAGGGCGGCGGATTCTCGCCGTGCGGCAGAATCTGTTTTTCCATCCAGACCATGTGATACCAACGCTGAAACTTATAGCCGCATTGGTGAAAGGTGCCGACCACTTCATACCCCATATGCGTGTGAAACCCGATACTGTTGTCGTTTAGGTAAGGGTCATTGTCCTGTGCCGGTTTTGCGATACAGGCATAGAGGTTACATACGTTTTGCATAGCGAGACAGTGCGTCAGCGCCTCATAAAGTGCCTTGCCGATGCCGGATTTTTTGCAGTCGTATCTTACATAGACGGTCATTTCCGCTGCGCGTGCATAGGCGGCTCTGACGTGGAATGCGCCGGCGTAGGCATATCCCAAAATTTCCTCATGATCAGCCGCGACCAGATACGGGTACCGTGTCAGCGTGTTTTCGATGCGTCCCTTAAATTCGGCAAGAGACGGTACCTCATATTCAAAGGTGATGGCGGTGTTTTCTACATAATACGCGTAAATATCCAGCAGCGCCGCCGCGTCCGCAGTCGTTGCAGGCCGGATTTGAATGTTTGATGCCCTCATGTCAGACAGCTCCTTTCTGTTGTAATGGTTTGCGGCCGAGCCTGCGGTAGCAAACCGCAAAGTAAAGGATTTCTGCCGCAGCGGTGATGCCCCACGAGAAAACGTAGAGCAGATAAAGCGAGGTAATGGTTTTAAAGTGTGCAAAAACGGTAAAGACCCAAATGATGCGGAATACGCAAGAGCCTAAAATCACAATGGCGGTGGGGATTACGGTCTTTCCGATCCCGCGTGAGGCGGCGATGGTACAGTCCATAAAGGCCGATACCGCGTAGGACAGACCCATGATTTTCAAACGGTAAAGCCCCTCCTTGATAACGTCGGCGTCTTTGGTAAATACGGATAAAAATTCCTTGCCGAAGAGTACCAAAAGGCCGCCCAACACCGCCGCAATGCCGAAGGAATAGGCGAGGGTGATAAAATAACTCTTGGTAACCCGATCCCGCTTGTTTGCGCCTAAATTTTGGCTCATAAAGCTGGCACACGCCACGTAAAACGCCGCCATGACATCGTAGACCAGCGAGTCTGCGTTGGCGGCTGCGGCGTTCCCCTCCACCACAACGGCCGGAAAGGTGTTGACCGCGCTCTGGATAAACAGATTGGCAATCTGAAAGATGGCATTTTGGATTCCGGACGGAACGCCGAGAGACAACACCTTTTCCCAAAAGCCGCGGTACAGGCGGAGGGAGGATAAGGAGAGCTTATAATCCTCCTTGCAGCAAAACAGGAATCGCAGAATCAAAATGGCGGAGCAATACTGCGAAATCACGGTTGCATACGCAACGCCACTCACGTGAAGCCTTAGCACCACGACAAAGAACAGATTCAGCACAATATTCAGGATACCGGCGAAAAGGAGGTAGTAGAGCGGACGTTTGGTGTCGCCGGCCGCGGAGAGCAGACCGTTGCCGAAGTTATAAATCGCCATAGCCGGCATGCCCCAAAAGTAGATGTGAAGATAGAGCGACGCGCCGTCGATCAGTTCTTCTTTGGTGCCGAGCATCAGCAAAAGCTTATCGCACAGGACAAGCCCAGCAAGCATGATGAAGATGCCGGAGATCACGCATACCAAAAGGGAGGTGTGCACGGATTTTGTTAATGCGTCCCGGTCTCTGGCGCCGATAAAACGGGCGCAAAGCACATTGACGCCGCTGCCCATTCCCATTAAAAAGCCGATAAAAATAGCAACCAGCGTGACGGTGGATCCGACCGAGCCGAGCGCCTTAGAGCCGGCAAATTGACCCAGCACCGCAATGTCGGACATATTAAATAAGACCTGCAGCAAATTGGACGCAATCAGCGGCAGGCTGAAAAAGAGTATTTGTTTTGATAGCTTTCCCTCTGTCATGTTAAACTTCCCCATACGAATAAAATTTCCGATATTATACACCCTTTTTTTGGATTTTGCAAGGAAAATCGCGGAATTTCCTGAAAAAATGTTGCAAAATGCAGCGCTTTCCTGTATGATAAGCATAAAAGGACGAGAAAAACACGATATGAGACAAAAAAGGCCATAAAAAGAGGGGCGGTGATGGCAGTGGCGGACTTTGTCGGCACCAGATTAAATGACGTGCTCACGATAAAAAAACTGTATACGGTGCATTACTTTGAGTTTTCCAACCGTTATTTTTTTCCGGGCGAGAGCCACGATTTTTGGGAATTTGTCTACGTTGACAAAGGGGATATTGCGGTTGTCGCAGGCGATCGGTCGCTAAAGCTGACCCAGGGCAACATTATTTTTCATAAACCCAAAGAATGGCACCGTCATTGTGCCAACGGCGTTACAGCGTCCAATATCGCCATTGTGAGTTTTGAATGCGACGATGCGGCAATGCAGTTTTTTGAAGATAAAATTCTGACAGTGGGACAGGAACAAAAACATCTGATTTCTAAAATCATTGCAGAGTATGCCGCCGCCTTTGCGACGCCGCTGGACGATCCGTATACACACCGCCTTGTGCGGCGGAACCGGTCGCCGATCGCGGCAGAGCAGCTGCTGCGCATCTATCTGTGCGAGCTTTTGATTTCGTTTTTGCGCAGCAGTCCGCTGAGCCGGCAGCACGGGCTGCCTTATCTGCATCAATCCGATGCAACGCTGAATTTACTGCTTGGTTACATGCGCGAAAAGGTGAACGGCCATATCACGCTGTCGGAACTGATGGCATACAGCGGAACCAATAAAACCATGATCAACCATTTGTTTCAAAAGGAATTTCATATGGGCGCCATCGCTTATTTTATCCGTATGAAAACAGAAGTGGCAAAAAAATATCTGCGCGAGGCAAATTATAATATCACACAGATTGCGGAGATGCTGGGATATGCCAACATCCACTATTTTTCAAGACAATTTAAAAAGACGACCGGCATGACCCCGACGGAATATGCA
>CAVGTH010000084.1:0-868 GCA_963632045.1 Roseburia faecis
AAAAGGCGGCAGAGCGGAGAGAGAATTTAAAAAAAATTGCAGACGGGACGGCCGATGTAATCCTCGGCACGCATGCGCTGATTACCGAGGGGGTCGCGTTTTACCGCCTGGGTCTTGCCATTACGGATGAGCAGCATCGGTTTGGCGTTCGACAGAGGACGGCGCTTTCAGGTAAGAGCAGCCGGGTTCATACTCTTGTAATGACGGCAACGCCAATTCCGCGTACCCTGTCCCTGATCCTCTACGGGGATCTGGACGTTTCGATCATTGACGAACTGCCGGCCGGCAGAAAAAAGATTAAAACCGTTGCCATTTCGGAAGAGAAGCGTGCCAAGATGGATGCTTTTGTGCTTGCGCAGCTGGACGCCGGCAGACAGGCGTATTTTATCTGTCCGCTCATTGAGGAATCAGAGGTCTTAGAAGCCAATGCGGTGGATAGTTATCTTGAAAAGCTAAAGCACGGCGTTTACCGCAACAAGCGGATCGCGGCGCTGCACGGACGGATGAAGAGCGCGGAAAAAGAAATGATTATGGCGCAGTTTGTAAAAGGCGAAATCGACGCGCTGGTCTCAACGACGGTAATCGAGGTCGGCGTGGATGTTCCCAACGCCAGCGTGATGGTAATCGAAAATGCGGAACGGTTCGGCTTGTCGCAGCTGCATCAGCTGCGCGGAAGAGTGGGGCGCGGCAGCTGGCAGTCCTATTGCGTTTTGCTTTGTGCCGGACACGGCGCGTTTGCAAAAGAAAGAATGCAGGTGATGTGCGACACGGACGACGGCTTTCAAATCGCGGAAAAGGATCTTGAACTGCGTGGCCCCGGCGACTTTTTGGGTACACGGCAGCACGGACTGTTAGAGATGCGCTGCGG
>CAVGTH010000084.1:878-4661 GCA_963632045.1 Roseburia faecis
TGCAGCTTTTGATGGAGGCGTAAAGATGTGCGTCAAGCCTTTTAGAGAATGATCCAAACCTTGGCGCGCCGGCGCATGCTGCGCTAAAGAAAAAGGTAGAAGAAACCTTTGAAAAGGCCGGCGGAATTTTAAATTAACAGAGAATCTAAGAGCCGACCGGCAAAATGCCGATCGGCTCTTAGCTTTTTATTT
Organism: Roseburia faecis; assembly: GCA_963632045.1. Classification (GTDB taxonomy): domain Bacteria; phylum Bacillota; class Clostridia; order Monoglobales; family Monoglobaceae; genus Ructibacterium. Next base: position 1,071 of record CAVGTH010000084.1, read on the forward strand.
CATAAAATCAGTCGCTGATGCTGAGCAGCTTTGCCTGCAAGGCGTTGACCTGTTCCTTTTCTTCATCGGTCAGATCACGGGATCTTAAATCGCGCAGTGCCATCTTGGCGTCATCGCTGAGTCCCTCTTCAATCAGCTCGTTGGCATCGCGAATCATCTTGGCAATCTCTTTCCGCACGGCGGCATCGTCTTGACCTGCCGCATCGGCAGTCGCCGTCGGCGCCGTCTCGCTTTGCGGCTGCGGCGGATTCGTCGCCTCGGATGGGGTTTCGGTCTCCGCCGGCGCACTGCTCTCTATCGGGGCAGTGGGGGCAGGCTGCGTTTTGGATTTGCCGCAGCTGCTGAGCGGCAGCGTAATGCACAGGGCGGTGAGAATCAGACAAATATTCTTTTTCATCGGATCATCCTTTCGTAAAAAAATTATCTTGCTTTCTTAAATAATTATCTTGCACTGCAAAGCGTGCGGATTTTTTTGCAGGCGCCGTACAAAAATTCATACACGGCGCTGTATTTATCAACCAGAGATACAATATAGGATTCCTTATATCGCGGCAGCGCCCTGCCGCAAAGCCACATGTGGCTTACGATAATGTCCTTTTCCAGTTCGGAAAGGCTGGTCAGCTTTTGGGCGTTGCGCAGCGCAAGCTGTGGATGGATGGCAGCGTGGCGCAGCGGTCCGAACCGTTTGACCTTGCATTCATAATGAAAAAGGTCATGCAACAGTCCGGCACGTGCAACCGCGCGATAATCGAAATGGAATTTTTTGCAGATCACATAGCTATAATAAGAAACATTGATCGAATGCCGCATCCTGGATACGCCGTAATGATGGGTACAGTGATTCAGCCGTTGTACGGCATCACTGTGCAACAGATCCTCGACCAGGGACAAATATTCCGGGTCATTCTTTTTTGATAACACTACCATAATGAATCGCCTCTGCCGTCGATTGTGCCGCACCGCGGGGTGCAGGCACCAAATTGAAAACACAAACATATACTATGGTACATTATATGCTAATATTTTTAAAAAATCAAGATGAAATATTTATCAGTTTCCCCTTTACTCTGGCAGAAAAATATGTTAAAATGCTATCAAAGGGAAATTTCGCTTGCATTTTTATCGTTTTGGCAGAATTCTTTCGGGATGTGAGTAATATTTCGATAAAGAGGGAAGATGACAATGGGAGTTTTATCACTGATTAAGCAGGAAGTCAATATTGTATTTGAACGCGACCCGGCGGCGCATTCTAAGGCGCAGGTCTTTTTTCTGTATCCCGGCGTGCGGGCGATCATTAATTACCGCATCGCGCACTGGCTGGACGGAAAGGGACATCATTTTTTGGCGGACTGGGTTTCCAAGCACACCCGAAAAAAGACCGGGATTGAGATTCATCCATCCGCAAAAATCGGCAAAGGCGTCTTTATCGACCACGGTATGGGCGTTGTGATCGGTGAGACGGCAGAAGTCGGCGATTATTGTACCATATATCAGGGAGTAACCCTTGGCGGAACGGGGAAGGATAAGGGAAAACGCCATCCCACGATCGGAAAGAACGTGACGATCGGCAGCGGCGCAAAAATTTTGGGCCCGTTCACTGTGGGGGACAACAGTAAGGTCGCGGCAAATGCGGTGGTATTAAATGAGATACCGCCCAACAGCACCTGTGTGGGTGTGCCGGCTCATATCGTAAAGAGGGATAATAAACGGATTGCGCATGCGGCGCCTACCATACGGCCGGTTGCGGATTTGGATCAGATTCATATTCCGGATCCGGTCTCGATGGAAATCTGCAGTCTGCGCACGGAGATCGATCATTTGAAGAAAAAACTGGAGGAAAAAGAAAATGAGTGAGAGCAAGCTGGTTTTGTACAATACGCTGACCAGAAAAAAAGAGGAATTTCATTCCATGGAGCCGGGTAAGGTGAAAATGTATTCCTGCGGCCCGACGGTGTACAATTTTTTCCATATCGGAAACGCGAGACCGTTCATCATTTTTGATACGCTGCGCCGGTATCTGGAATATAAGGGGTACACGGTCGATTTTGTGCAGAACTTTACCGATGTGGATGATAAAATGATCCGCAAGGCAGAAGAACTCGGCATTACGGTCAAGGAACTGGCTGAGCAGTACATCGCAGAATATTTTGTAGATGCCAAAGGGCTTGGCATCCGTGAGGCAACAGTGCATCCGCGGGCAACCGAGAACATTGACGCGATTATCGCACTAGTACAGAATCTGATCGATAAAGGCTACGCGTACGAGGTGGACGGTGACGTGTATTACAGCACCAAGAAATTCAAGGAGTACGGCAAACTGTCGCATCAGCCCCTGGAGGATTTGGAAAGCGGCGCGCGGATCGATATCAACGAGGACAAGGCCGATCCGATGGATTTTGCACTCTGGAAGAAGCAAAAACCCGGAGAAATCGCGTGGAAAAGCCCCTGGGGTATGGGACGTCCCGGCTGGCATATCGAATGCAGTGCCATGGCAAATAAGTATCTGGGTAAGACCATCGATATTCATAGCGGCGGCCAGGATCTGGTCTTTCCGCATCACGAAAATGAGATTGCGCAGAGCGAGGCGGCCAACGGCTGCACCTTTGCAAATTACTGGGTCCATAACGGTTACATCAATGTGGACAACCGAAAGATGTCAAAATCGCTGGGGAACTTTTTTACCGTGCGGGATGTCGCAAAGGAATTTGACTATGATGTGATTCGCTTTTTCATGCTTTCTGCGCATTACCGCAGCCCGATTAACTTCAGCAAGGATCTGATGGAATCGGCAAAAGCCGGGCTTGAGCGCATTCATAACTGTCTGGACGCGATGGCGTTTTTCAAAAAGTCGGCGGCGGATCACGCCGAAACCGCGAAAGAGCAGGCGCTTTTGCAGGAAGTGCAAGCCTATCGCGAAAAGTTTATCGCGGCGATGGACGATGATCTTAACACGGCGGACGCGATTTCGGTCATTTTTGAACTGGTGTCTCTGGCAAATAAAAATATCACGGCGCAAAGCGATACTGCCCCGGCGGTGATTCAAAAGGTTTGCGATACCATTTATGAACTGGGCGGTGTGCTTGGCATCTTGAAAAAAGAGACCGAGGATCAGATACCGGGCGAGGTACAGGCGCTGCTTACGCAGCGTGCGGCCGCGCGGAGCAATAAGGACTGGGCAGCGTCCGACGCGCTACGGGATCAGCTGAGAGAGATGGGATATCTCGTCAAGGATACGCCGCAGGGACAGCAGCTTAGCAAGGCTTAGAAAAGGAAACGTTATGCTGGATAAAATCAAAGAAAGTTTTGCGGGGGATTTTCAATCCCCCAATCAGTACAGTGCCTTAACGCTTGCGTATATCGGCGACTGTGTGTACGAACTGTATGTGCGCAGTTTTCTGATTGCAAGGGCGGATCAAAAGGTGAATGCACTGCACAAAAGCGCAACAAAATTTGTCTGTGCGGCCGCGCAGGCAGAATTTTATCACAAAATTAAGGGCATACTGACAAAAGAGGAAGAGGCGGTATTCCATCGGGGACGCAATACCAAATCGCATCCCCCAAAAAACGCACAGGTTTCAGATTACCGCATTG
>CAVGTH010000084.1:4671-6543 GCA_963632045.1 Roseburia faecis
GCGTGGAGGCGCTGATCGGTTATCTGTATCTAAAGGATGACTTTGCGCGTATCTCGCAGCTGATGCAATATCTCTTTTGATTTTTTGTACATAGGCATACCGGGCTTGATTTCCGAATGCCGCATCAGATGGGAAGTGGTATGATGTACAAAAAAATCAAAAAAGGGATATTTACCGTTGTTGGCGCGGTGCTCATGGGCTTGTCGCTGGATTTGTTTTTGATTCCCTTGCATATTGCGGCCGGCGGTGTCGGCGGCGCGGCAACGGTTTTAAACCACCTGACCGGCATCAGCGTGGGAATCCTGATCCTTGCCATCAATATTCCGATTTTTTTGCTGGGTGCGTTTCACTTTTCCAAAAAGTTTTTGTTTTATTCCCTTTTGGGAACGCTGGCGCTCTCCGCCTCCACACAGTTTTTTTCGTTTCTTTCGGCGATGACAAGCGATTTGCTGTTAGCCGCCGTGTTTGGCGGCGCAGGCTCCGGGCTGGGACTCGGACTGGTTTTGATGGTGAACGGTTCTACCGGGGGTACCGACATTTTGGCGCTCGTGCTGAAAAAACGGTTTCCAAGCCTTTCGATCGGTCAATTCTTTTTGATCATCGACGGACTGGTGATTGCCGGCGCAGGCATCGTCTTTGGCCGGTGGGAGGTCATACTGTATTCGGCGCTCACACTGTTTGTCAGCAGCAAGGTAGTTGACGCACTGCTTGCCGGTGTGGATTATGCAAAAATGGTTTATATTATTTCTGACCGGGCACAGGAGATAGCCCGGGGGATTTATCAGCAGATGCACCGCGGCGTGACCGGACTTCGGTCGGTTTCGCTTTATACCGGCAAAGAGAAGCAGGTTTTGCTTTGCGTGATCCGCAAGACCGAACTGCCAAAGCTAAAGCGCGTGGTAAATGCGGCGGATTCGTCTGCGTTTGTCATTGTTTCTGATGCCAGAGAGGTGCTTGGAAACGGATTTAAAATGATTACAACATAAAATCTATGATAAGAATGATATATTTATATACAATGGAGGTTATGGTTTCATGAACGAACAACAGATTAAGGATTTAAAAATCCATGCGACACACGTGCGCAAAATGGCGCTGGAAGCAGTATACAGCGCCGGCTCCGGACATCCGGGCGGTTCTCTGTCCGCTGCGGATATTCTTACATATTTGTACTTAAAAGAGATGAAGGTAGCCCCCAAAAACGCCAAAGACCCGGATCGGGATCGTTTCGTTTTGTCCAAGGGTCATTGCTCGCCGGCGCTCTACGGCGTTTTGGCAGAGGCCGGATTTATCCCGAAAGAGGATATTAAAACCTTCCGCAGCGCGGACAGTTATCTCCAGGGACACCCGGATATGAAGGGTGTGTGCGGCGTTGATATGTCGACCGGTTCATTAGGTCAGGGAATCAGCGCGGCCAACGGCATGGCTCTGGTAGGAAAGCTGGATCAAAAGGATTATCGGGTTTATGCGATCCTTGGCGACGGCGAGAGTGAAGAAGGTCAGGTGTGGGAGGCCGCGATGTTTGCCGCACACTATAAACTGGACAACCTGACGGCGTTTATGGATTTTAACGGCTTGCAGATTGACGGCCCTGTTACCGAGGTCATGAACCCCACGCCGCTGGACGATAAATTTGTAGCCTTCGGCTGGCACATTATTCGGATTGACGCGCACGATTTTTCACAGATTGAGAGCGCGATTGAAGAGGCAAAAAGCGTCAAAGGAAAGCCGACTTTGGTGCTTGCAAAGAGCGTGAAAGGAAAGGGTGTTTCCTTCATGGAAAACCAGGCCGGCTGGCACGGCGCTGCTCCCAATAAGGAGCAATACGAACAGGCAATCAGTGAGCTTGACGCATATTTGAATGAATTGGGA
>CAVGTH010000084.1:6553-8095 GCA_963632045.1 Roseburia faecis
AATTGGGAGGTGCTGCGAAATGAGTTATCAGATCGGAGAAAAAGTAGCAACAAGAGAAGCATACGGAAAAGCATTGGTGGAATTCGGTGCCAACGAAAATATCATCGTGATGGACGCAGACCTATCCAAATCCACAAAGACGGACGGGTTTAAAAAGACTTATCCGGAGCGTTTTATCAATACGGGAATCGCGGAGGGAAATATGATGTCAACCGCGGCCGGACTTTCGACCTGCGGAAAGATTGTGTTTGCCAGCTCGTTTGCCATGTTTGCGGCAGGACGTGCCTTTGAGCAGATCAGAAACTCCATCGGATATCCGCATTTGAATGTAAAAATCGGCGCAACCCATGCCGGCATCTCGGTCGGCGAGGACGGCGCAACGCACCAGTGCCTGGAGGATATCGGCATCATGCGTACCATTCCGGGTATGGTGATTTTAAACCCGGCGGACGCGACCGAGTCGCGGCTTGCCGTCAAAGCGGCCATCGAGTATCAGGGACCGGTGTATTTGCGGTTCGGAAGATTAGCTGTTCCGGTTATTTTTGACGATAACTATCAGTTTGAAATCGGAAAAGGCGTGATGTTAGAGGACGGTACAGACGTGACGCTGATCGGTACCGGGCTGATGGTTCCGGCAACGCTTGAGGCAAAGAAAATTCTTGCAGAGCAAGGCATCTCGGCACGCGTAATCAATATGGCGACCATTAAGCCGATTGACCGTGACATCATTGTAAAGGCTGCCAAAGAGACCGGCGCCATCGTCACGGCAGAGGAGCATAATGTGATGGGCGGCCTGGGATCGGCAGTTGCGGAGGTTCTCTGTGAAACAGTTCCGACGCCGATGCTGCGTGTCGGGACACAGGACGTGTTCGGCAGAAGCGGAAAGCCCAATCCGCTGCTTGAGGCATATGGCCTTGACGCAAAGACGATTGTCGATAAGGCAAAAGCCGTTGTCGCAATGAAAAAGGCATAGATTAACATAAAAGGTGTGAGATAAGTTTATCGACACGCTCCGGGGCTGCGAATGCAGCCCCTTTTTTGTTGCAAATATGCCGCAAGACCGATTTAGAGGTTAGCCAAACAGGCGCAAAACGGCAAGAAATATCATAATGATGCCCGGCAGAAAAGAGAAAAAGGATTCGTGGATGCGAAATGCGGTAAAGCAGGTTCCGATTTTGATTCCGAGCAGCAGAAATAAAAACTGAAACAGGCTGATACAAACCGGAAACAAAAGGATTGAGGCGGAACTCATCGCATAGCCGATTCCGGCGCCGATGGCATCCAGCGATAACGCAAGTCCGAGATAGGCGGCTTCGTTCGGTCCGATGCTCTTTGAGCCGTCAAAATCACCGCGGGACGGATCTTGCATCACGGTAATGGTTAAACCGAGAACATGGAGGACATATTGTTTTTGTTTCGGCTTATGTTCCGGCCGGGGCGCGGCATTCTGTGGCAAAAGTTTTTTCACCGCGTTTTTGATCATGGTAATCCCCATTGCCAAAAGCATAAGAATACTGATGTAACTTCCGAGCCGATCCGGCA
>CAVGTH010000085.1:0-1494 GCA_963632045.1 Roseburia faecis
TATTGAAGCTGATACGATTCCAATTCCTTTTGCGCATGCTCCAAAAAACGTGGCATGGTGGCGGTGGTAATCTCCGACTGTTCTTTAAAATCGGCCAGAACCGTGCTGACGGCAAGCTCTGCAATGTGCGGCAAGGCTTTGCCGTCCGAGACCGCAAAGCAAGCGCAGTAGGATTCTTCCAATATACCAAGATGATCGTGATTTTCCTGTTTTTCGCCGCTTGTGCAAACGGAAGCGAAATCCAGCATAGTTTTCCACCCCAATTCCGATACTTTCCCTATTATATACGAAAGCAAAAAAAAAGTCAATACAAACTCCGTTTGTATGCAAAACGGGGCGATTCTTGCCGGATTCGATCTGTTTTGACGCCGCGGCAGAAAAAATTCAAAAAAGAAAAAAGCGCAAATAATTGATATTTTTTTGCAAAAATTTTGTAGCATTTTCAAAGCACCTATGCTACACTGAGCATGGAAAGTAAAAAAAGCATTTTATATAAAAAATAAAAAGCAAAGGAGCAGAAAACATGGCAGAGAACATTTTGGATCAGTTCAAAGAAAATCAAGAAGTAAAAACCATCGACACCAGCAAAAAGCTGAAGGTTGGTATCATCGGTACCGGCTGGATTGCAGACGCGCATATCGTGGAGTATAAGCGGATGCCGGATGTTGAGATTGTGGCCGGTGCGGATCTGGTGCCCGGCAAGGCAGAGGCTTTCTTTAAAAAATGGGACGTAGAGGGCGTAAAGTGCTATCCGGATCATAAATCGATGCTCGATGCAGAAGATCTTGACGCAGTCAGCATTTGTACATATAACATGACCCACGCAGAGTGCGCCATTTACGCATTAAAAAAGGGCGTTCACGTTCTGCTTGAAAAACCGATGTGTGTAACGATCGAAGAAGCTGCTGAGATCTGCAAGGCAGAAAAAGAGAGCGGCAAGATTTTGTCCATCGGATTCCAGCCGAGACTTGACCCCAACATGCAGATGATCAAAAAGATCGTACAGTCCGGCGAGCTCGGCAAGATCTATTACATTCAGACCGGCGGCGGCCGCCGCAGAGGTATTCCGACACCGTTCGGCACCTCGTTTATCGATCCCAAGACCGGCGGTATCGGCGCATTGGGTGACATCGGATGCTATTCCTTGGATATGGTGCTGAATGCAATCGGCTATCCGAAGCCGCTTACCGTATCGGGTTATAAATCCGCTTACTTTGGTACCCGTCCGGACTACTATCCCACCCATCCGGAATATGCAAAGGCATTTGGCGTTGACGATTTTGCCGCTGCATTTATCCGTCTGGAAGGGGACATTATCTTAGACTTCCGTATCGCGTGGGCAATGAATCTTGACACACCGGGAGATACCATTATTTTAGGTACCGAAGGCGGTCTGCGGATTCCGTCTACCGAGTGCTGGAACGGCACAGTCGGCGGCCCGATGAAGATTTATCACGAGGTAGCCGGCGAACAGGTTGAGACGGAGATTCCGAT
>CAVGTH010000085.1:1504-6601 GCA_963632045.1 Roseburia faecis
GCACCGGTTCCGACCAGCCAGATTATCTACAATCAGGCAATCTTAGACGGCATTGTGAAGTCCAGTGCGTGCGGCCGTGAGATTGAGATTGAAATTCCGGAAATCTAAAAGGAACAAAGCACGGTGTTTTGCCGGGTGAGGAGTATTGTTATGAAGGTTTTGGTATGGAATGAAAACCAGCACGAAAAAACGGATGCGAGGGTGACGGAACTGTATCCGGGCGGTCTGCATCAGTTTATTGAAGGTATTTTAAAGAGCGACACGGTCGAGGTCAGAACGGCAACGCTGGATGATGAACACTGCGGCATCACGGAAGAAATTCTGAACGATACGGATGTTTTGATCTGGTGGGGACACATGGCGCATGACAGAGTGCCGGACGATGTCGTTGATATGGTGCAGAGGCATGTCCTTGGCGGTATGGGATTGTTTCTTTTGCACTCCGCGCATTTTTCTAAAATTTTTAAGCGCCTGATGGGTACGACGTGCTCGCTCAAATGGCGTGACGGCGCACGGGAGCGGATTTGGACGATTAAGCCCAATCACCCGATCGCAGCCGGTGTGGATGAGACGTTTGTGCTTGACCCGGAAGAGATGTACGGCGAGCCGTTCGATATCCCCTATCCGGAGGAAACCATATTTATGGGATGGTTCAACGGCGGCGAGGTCTTTCGCAGCGGTTGTACCTGGACGCGCGGCCATGGAAGAATCTTTTATTTTCAGCCGGGACATGAGACAAACCCGTCCTTCCATGACAAAAATGTGCAAAGAATTATGAAAAATGCCGTGCAGTGGCTTTGCCCGATCCAAAAAAATATTGAGATTACCTGTCCGTGGTTCGGCGCACTGGAAAATGAGAAATAAAACAGGAGGTATTAGGATGAAAAATTTTAGAATCGGTCTCCAGTTATATTCCATTCGCGATGAAATGGAAAAGGATATGGACGCAGCGCTGAAAGCTGTGAAAGAAATGGGTTACGACTGCGTGGAATTTGCCGGTTATTTCGGCAAATCCGCAGAGGAAGTGAAGGCACTTTTGGACAAGTACGGCTTAGAGTGCGTTTCCGTACACCAGGCTCCGCAGCTGTTTGCCGAGGAAGGTCAAAAAGCTGCCGATTACTTAAAGACGATCGGCGCAAAGTATTGTGCCGTACCGCACTATGATGTCAACAAACTGCCCGGTACGCCCGAATGGGAAGAGACAAAGAAACTGTTCTTAGAGACCGGCAAACTGCTGAAAGAAAACGGAATCCAGCTGATGTATCACAATCATGATTTTGAGTTTAACAAGTATGAAGATAAGTTCTTGCTGGACTGGATTTTCGAGACGCTGCCGGAAGAATATATGCAGCCCGAAATCGACACCTGCTGGGTACACTATGCCGGCTATGATCCTTCTGCTTACTTGATGAAGTATGCAGGAAGAATCAAGGTTGTTCACTTAAAGGATTTTGTCTGCAAGAATCTGGGCGACGGTCCTGTGTACGCTTTAATCGGCAAGGACGGCAAGGAAGAGAAAAAAGCAGACAAGAGCGAAAACGGTTTTGAATTCCGTCCGGTCGGACACGGAATCCAGGATATCCCGGCGATTATTGACGCCGCAGAAAAAGCCGGCGCTGAAATCCTGATCGTAGAACAGGATATGTCGGTTGACCGTCCGCCGCTGGAGGCTGCAAAGATGAGCCGCGACTATTTAAAGAGTCTGGGTTTCTAAGAAAAGCAAAATAGGTTTGTCAAATACCAAAGGGACTGTAAAACGCGTTTTACAGTCCCTTTTTTCATTCGGTATGAAAAATCCGTATTTTTCGCAGTCGGATTTGACTTTATCCGTTTCTTGTGTTACAATGAAAAAAATATTGTTTTAAGAAGGTTATTGCTATGATCATCAAGGAATCTGCTGAAAATTATTTGGAATCGATACTGATGCTTCAACGAAAGAAAGGGTATGCGCGCAGCGTCGATGTCGCCGCGCAGCTGAACTTCAGCAAAGCGAGCGTCTCGGTCGCGATGAAACGGTTCCGCAGCGACGGCTATGTGGAGATGGACGCCGCCGGGAATTTAACCCTGACCGAAAAGGGGCGGCAGATTGCAGAAAAAATGTTTGAACGGCACGAGATTATTGCGCGCGGTCTGATCGCGCTGGGCGTGGCGGAGGATGTGGCCTATGAGGATAGCTGCAAGATCGAGCATGACCTGAGTGATATCAGTTTTCAAAAAATTAAGGATCATTTAAAGAACAAGGGCGTCATCGGTTAGGCGAAAGCGGAAACCCACCTCTTAAAATCGAGTTCGGATCGCTAATGTCAGGTTAGGGGGCTAAGCGCCGGTTTTGAAAGTGCGGATTTTAGGCGGCGCGGCGCAAATTGCGGCAGCATCGGGCAGGAGAAATCTTGCCCTTATTTTATGAGAGGAAAATGGTGAAAACATGAAATCTGTCATTGTAATCGGGGGCGGCGCGGCCGGAATGATGGCGGCCGGTACCGCGGCCAAGCGCGGCTGCCGGGTGAAGCTGATCGAGCAAAACAAAATACTTGGAAAAAAGCTGCTGATTACCGGAAAAGGACGCTGCAATGTAACCAACGCCTGCGAGGACGTTGAAACGCTGGTTCAAAATGTGCCGACCAACGGCAATTTTTTGTACAGTGCGTTTTACAGCTTTACGAACGAGGATACCATGCGCTTTTTTGAAGATCTCGGCGTTCCGCTAAAAGTGGAACGGGGACAGCGTGTTTTTCCGGTTTCCGACCGCAGCCGCGATATTGCGGACGCGCTGCGCCGCTTTTTAACACAAAATCATGTAGAGCTGATTTGTGACCGCGCCGATCGGATTTTAACGGACGAAGCCGGCCGTGCCTGCGGCGTCTTGACGGCGCACCGCGGAGAGGTTTACGGTGACTGCGTGATTTTAGCTACCGGCGGACTGTCCTATCAGCAGACGGGTTCTACGGGGGACGGCTATACCTGGGCGGAGGATTTGGGACATGAAATCACCGAGATCAGACCGTCTTTAGTGCCGGTTCAGGTTGCGGAGGAATGGGTGGCGGAGCTTGCCGGACTGACGCTGAAAAATATCAAAATAACGGTCGTGAACGAGAAAAACAAAAAGATTTATTCCGATTTTGGGGAGATGATGTTTGCGCATTTTGGCCTGACCGGCCCCGTGATTTTAAGCGCGAGCGCGCATATGCGCCGCATGAAACAGGAAAGCTATCGGATTTTGCTGGATCTAAAGCCTGCGCTCTGCGAAAAACAACTGGATCAGCGTCTGTGCCGGGATTTTCAGCAGAATCAAAACCGTGACTTTTGCAACAGTCTGGGCGGTTTGCTGCCGAAGGCGATGATTCCCGTGATGGTGGAATATAGCGGCATTTCGCCGCATAAAAAAATAAACGCCGTCACCCGCGAAGAGCGAAGCAGGCTGGTTGGCGTTTTAAAACAAATGACGTTTCACGTGACGGATTTTTGCCCGATTGAACAGGCGGTGATTACCTCCGGCGGTGTGAATGTCAAGGAAATCAACCCCTCCACCATGGAGTCAAAGCTGGTGCCCGGCCTGTTTTTTGCCGGCGAAATCATTGATGTTGACGCGTACACCGGAGGGTTTAACTTACAGATAGCGTTTTCGACGGGCCATCTTGCGGGCTCTTGTTGCTGAGGCACGCAAATACTTGGAACGAATGTTGGCATAAATGGTGGCCTGCAATACACAAAAGACAATGGAGAGAAAGTATGTCACAATCGCTGTGATGGCAAAACGCTGAAGAATGTTGTCAATCTCCATCTTTGTGAGCAGCCAGTTCATCACCAGGATGATGAGGCAATGAATCAAGTAAATATCATACGAGGCCTGCGAGATACTGGTAAGCAGGCCTTTTCCGCGGCTTTCTAAGGAAATCGTCAATTCCCGTGCGTAGGAGTAAAAGCCGAAACTTGAGAAAAAGCAAAACAGTACCACGATCAGCGGCGAAAGCTTGTAGGCAATCAGACCGCCGAACTGCATGTACGACAGCACACAGTGGGCGACCGCTAAAATCAGCCATGCAATGTAGATCAGAAGCTTGTTTTGGACAATCATTTTTTCAAAGGCTTCGTAATGCAGCCCGACATACATACCGCTGATCCAGAACACAAAGTAGGACGGAAAAATTTTGTGGATCACGGTGGTGTAGGGATAGTACATTCTGAAAAACACGGTAATCACCAGTGCAAGCAGAAGCATCAGGGCGGAAAACAGTTTGCTTTTTACCCTGCTGATATAAATCCAGACGGGCATCAGCAGGTAGAACTGGATAATCAGCACAATAAAATAAAACTGTGCCGAGATGTCGCCGGTAATCAAAAAGTGCAGCAGCTGGTCGAAGTCAAATTCGTAAAGGTGCATGACGTAGACAAATACCAGATAGTATACCACGATAGCCAGAAAGTACGGAAAGCAAATCTTCCGCACGCGATCCCACAAAAAACGGGGATAAGGAAAATGCGCCATGCCGCCGTATTTGTAGAAGAGTTTGACCGAACTGGTGAAGATGAACGCCGGTACGGCAAAGGTCATCAGCCGTGTCAGGGAGTAAAAAAGCACAGACAAAAAGCTCCACTTCGGAAAGGTGTCAACGCCCTCCGAGAGCAAGTGGATCAAAATGACAAACATACATAAAAAAAATTCAAATACTGAGATCTCTGTAATTTTTCGTTTCATACCCCATTGACGCTCCCTGATGTTTTTTCGTCTCACATTATTTTACAATAGCTTTTTGCCTCTGTCAATCTTTATTTCTGTTTTGCCGGCGGTCGGTGCATCGCCGCGGCCGAAAACGGGCTCGTTTTTTGTGTTTTGATTCCGTGATTTTTCCATATTTTTTGGGTCTTATGACGAAAAAACAGAGCAACCAATCCATAAGACTAATTGCTCAATTTTTCTGTTTTTTTATTTTACAGTTTCAGCACCGCATACAGGCTTGATGTTGGAAAGACTTTCAAATGCCATAACTTTTGCTTTGGTATATGCTTTATCGGTTGTAAATGGAATGTCCGTACCGCTGAATGTTGCGCTCTGCATTTCAATAAGTTGCTTGCCGTTGTATAAAGCTAAAACAACCG
>CAVGTH010000085.1:6611-8093 GCA_963632045.1 Roseburia faecis
TTGGATTTATAATCTTTTCCCACTTTCCATTATTACTTAAATACAATGGTGATACATCATACATTTCTAATTTATGAGATGTGATTGTGTATTCATCCGTTATTGTATCTGCAATGGACATAGAACGTACATATGATACGCCATTTATACCCGATAAATAATTTTTAGCGGTGACCTCCGTTGCCGCTGAAACTGTACAGACTCCCGAAATTGTTGCAAACACAATACTAAAGCATAAAACCCAACTAAATAATCTTTTAAATTTTTTCATTTTTTCATATCCTTCTTATTTATTTTGCCGAAAATGTATCGTTGTAACATTGTAACCTTTTTATGAATGACTCATTACCCACATGCAGTGAAAATGAAAACAAAATTCATTTGGTAATTCATCACAGTATATATCGATATATTTTTTTCCTACATCAGGATATATCGTATGCGTTCTCAATGTAGTGGTATGCGTACTCATAAAACTATTATCAAAAACAACTTGACTTTTAATAGTTAGTCACCTCCTTTCCGTGCAGAAAGTTGGTGTGTTTTTTCCCTTTCACATAATGAACGGAAAAAAGTCTGATTTAACAACTTTTTTCGCAAAAATCTTTCAAAAAATCAAAAAAACTTTTTCGCTGAAATTTCAAAAAAAGCCCCTATACGGTTAAACACTGTACAGGGGGCTTTAATGCCGGTGGGGTTATATATGTATTTTTCTAAAAAAGAAACGGCGGAGACGCGGCATATTGCCGTACCTCCGCCGGAAGGACTGACTATTGTTCCTTTTGTTGGCTGTTATTTCTCTTCAATGAGAGCTAATTTTGTGATGATTACTTTTTGTTCAGCTTCATTCCAGTCAACCTTTGCACCGATTCTTTCCGAGATAAAGCGAACAGGTGTGTAGGTTCTGTCATTTTCGATAAATGCCGGTGAATCGAGTTTTACATTCTCGCCGTTTACCGTTGCCGTATCGGAACCTATCGTGATGAGAATTGTTACATCTTCGCCGGTTTGCAGATTCTTGCCCGTGATTGTAACAAGCTCCTTTTCGCCGTTCCACTCAACCTTTGCGCCAAGATTTTCGGCAACAAAACGTGCCGGAAGCATTGTGCGGTCATTTACGATTTTCGGAGCAACATCATTGGATTTTGTCTGTCCGAATGCCGTTGCGTCCTTTTTGCCGATAGTGAGTACCAGCTGACGGACAGGGTCAACCTTCCAGCCTGCATAAAGCGTTGTCGACGCCGTTACTTTTGTTTCGTCGTCATACTTCTTTGTAAGCTCTTTATCCGAATACCAACCTGTGAACACATATCCGTTCTTGGTCGGAGCGGTTATTGTGCCGATTGCCTGACCGCTCTTTACGCTGATGTTTTTAAGCTCGCTTCCGCCGTTTGTATCAAATTTTACAGTATAGCTGCTTGCTGAACTGCTGCTGCCGCCGGAGGAGCGTTTTCTCACTTCATAGCCCGTAACGTTGCCTTC
>CAVGTH010000086.1:0-1092 GCA_963632045.1 Roseburia faecis
CGCCGACCGCAGTGCGCTTTCCGCCGTACTGTCAAAACTGCAAAATGAGGGCGTTCTCACCTTTCATAAAAATCGTTTTACGCTCATAAAACCGGAGGACTGATTTTCTGTACTGCACCGCACCGCCTGCCGGATATCGCCGCGATACAGAGATAAAAACAACGCAGCAGTCATTCAAACTGCTGCGCTGTCAAAGTCCGGCATTCCGGGGCGCAATCGTTTAGGATGCGCCTTTTAACAACTTTTAAAGCGATACGCCGATTGGCTTTTTTGTCACGTTCGGCGCATCGGTTTCGCCGTTTTGCTTCTCCATAATCTTTTGCTGAATCTGGCGTTTGATCTCCTCATCCACAGCGGCATCCTCTTCCCTCGGTGCCGCAGATGCGGTCGCACTCGGCGACTCTTCGCGGTCGGTATCCAATGCATCCTGATTTGATTTTGCAGGGGACGGCGTCGCCGTCGCACTGCTCGGAAGCAATTCCTTCGTCTCCCACTTGGGATTATACACAACCACATTTCCCTGTGCCAAGCCGGAAATAATCTCAACATTGGTACCGTCTGAAATTCCGTACCGCACCGTAACCAAACGGCAGCCCTTGGGCACCTTAATCCACGGGAAAGCAAGTTCTTCATCGCTTGCGCCGCCGTCCTTGTTATCGGACGCACCCTCTGCCAGCTTATCCTCTTTCACAAGCACAACCGCATTCTGTCCGTCCGCCTCCATCAGCGCTTTTTCCGGAAGATACATTACATTGGTTGCAGAATCCAAAACAATCTTTGCCTGAACGGTCACACCGGCCTTTAAATCGCCGGGTTCGTCAATCGTCACATCAACCTCAAACTGAACATTTCCCTCATCGTCCGGCTTGCCCTCGCTCGATACCCGGCTTACCTCACCGGCAAATGTCTCATTGGGGATAGAATCCGCGGTAATAATCGCGTTCTGTCCGACCTCCAGATCCATGACCTGTTTTTCATCGGCAAGGAAGGTGAACTTCATGGAGTTCATATCCACAATTACCATCATCGGATTATCCAGATTCGTAATTGCAACATTGTCGCCTACCTTGGCATTTTTCTGCGTTACAATGC
>CAVGTH010000086.1:1102-4247 GCA_963632045.1 Roseburia faecis
ATGCCGCTGACCGGCGATTTAATGGTATAGTTCTCCAACTGCTTTTGGGCAGCCTCAACATCATATTCATTGCTCTTTTGATCGTATGTGTTGGTCTTCTGATTCATCAGGGTGGTATCGTCCGTCACACTGGCAATGAGCGTTCCTGCCGTGACCGATCTGCCGCGGCTGACACTGACCGAAGAAACCGTACCGCTGACCGAAGAGGTTACCGAAACCGCATTCCCGTCGCTTTTTAAAATCGTTGCAACGATCTGACCGGCCGAAACACTGCTGCCCGATTTAATGTTTAGGGTCTGAATCACGCCGCTTTCGCCGGCATAAATCCGGGACGTTGATACCTTGCTGGACGCGCCGACCGCTTTGGATTTATCCAGCTGGTTCTGCGCACGCTTAAGCGATAACTGCGCCTCGGTATCGTCCAACTTATATAATACGGTGCCTGCTTCTACCCGATCGCCGACCTCCGGCTTGGATTCCTGCACGGTACCCGATACCAGCGAGGTAATGGAATAATAAGCGTTTGCCTCCATCACGCCGCTTGTATTCATGGACGGAATCACATTTCCTTTGGCTACCGTAACCTCGGTATAACCGTGCAGCGGATTCATCACGACCGAAAATACCACAACAACGGCGGCAATCAAAATGATTGCGCCGGCCGCAATCCCGGATCCCATTAAGATCGATTTTTTGCTTTGCGGACGCAAAAAGACAGACGGCTTTTTCTGCTCCGGTTCATCGATCACCTGCGGAACCGACGAAAAATAGGCCTCTTCTTCCGGGCAGGAAAAAGCAACCGCATCCTCTTCTGCCTTTTCCTCTGCCGTCTCTTCCGCATTCTGTTCCTCTTTCCTGATTTCAGCAAGGTCTAACTGTGCGGTCTCAAAAATCTCCGAGGATTCCGGTGCCGCATCAACGGTTTCCTTTTCCTTGCCGTCGGCGTCATCATCACCGTATAAGACAAAATCCTCAATCTTTTCCGGTTCCTGCTTTTTTTTCGATAATCCGATCTTTCGCAGCCAATCAGCCATTATGATACCTCCTAAATGGTGTGATTTTGTTCCGCAAAACACACCAATCTACCTATTTTATGCTCTCATTATAGCAGAGAATGATTTCATATTTGTTAAGGAATTATTAAAATTCCGATACGTTTTTAAAAACCAAGAAAGCAGCATAGCGGCAATGCGCTATGCTGCATATCTTTTTTACCTTATCTGATCTTATCTCTGTACACGGCCGCTGCCGTCGCCGCCGGCGAGGTTTTCAACGTCGGCACGAGATACCAGGTTAAAGTCACCGGGGATGGTGTGCTTCAGTGCAGAAGCTGCCACGCCGAATTCCAGTGCTTCTTTAAAGTCCTTACCGTCCAAAAATCCGCAGATCGTACCGCCGGCAAAGGAATCGCCGCCGCCGACACGGTCAACAATCGGACGTACCCGATATTCTCTGGAATGATAGAATTCCTTGGTGTCTCTGGAGTAAATGCAAGCCGACCAGCCGTTATCCGATGCACTGTGGCTGACACGCAGAGAGCTGATAACATATTCAAAGTTAAACTTTTCTACCATCTGCTTAAAGATATCCTCATACCCTGCCAGTTCCAAATCGCCGCTGGTTACGTCGGTAGCGCCCGGCTTAAAGCCCAGCACCTTCTCTGCGTCCTCTTCGTTGCCGATGCAAACGTCAACATACTGCATCAGGTTAGTCATAACCTTCTGGGCTTTCTCACTGCTCCACAGTTTCTTTCTGAAGTTAAGGTCAACCGACACCTTCACGCCCTTTGCCTTTGCAGCCTTCAGCGCCGCCTCGGTCAGTTCAGCCGCAGCGTCCGACACTGCCGGCGTGATCCCGGTAAAGTGGAACCAATCCACCCCGTCAAAAATCGCGTCAAAATCAAAATCCGCAGCCGTTGCCGTTGCAATGGAAGAATGCGCACGGTCATAAACCACGTTGGAGGCACGCATTGCACTGCCGCTCTCTAAAAAGTAAATGCCCAGACGTTCGCCGCCCCTTGCGATGAATTTGGTATCAACATTCATCTTACGCAGCGCAGCAACCGCACATTCGCCGATCGGATTTTCCGGAACCTTGGTCACAAAACTTGCATCATGACCGTAATTTGCAAGCGAAACGGCAACATTTGCCTCGCCGCCGCCGTAACATACATCGAACTCGTCTGCCTGAATAAACTTCTGGTTTCCGGGCGTGGATAATCTGAGCATGATTTCACCCATGGTAACTACTTTTGCCATTGTTAAACTCTCCTTCTCTTTTTCAATTTTTATGTATCAGCGCGAAACGATTACTGACCGCGCGCTTCCTTGATCTTCTTGATAAACTCTTTTGCCGTAGCGGTAATCGCAGCATAGTCGCCGGTCTTTGCACCCTTGGTTAACGAAGAACCTGCACCGACAGCAACCGCACCGGCCTTGATCCACTGATCCACGTTATCGACATCAACACCGCCGGTCGGCATCATCTTTGCATGCGGCAGCGGACCTCTGATGTCCTTAATGATTTTCGGTCCGAACAAATCAGCCGGGAAAATCTTTACAATATCGGCACCGGCTTCCATTGCGGTCAGCACCTCGGTAATCGTCATGCAGCCGGGCAGATAAGGCACGCGGTAACGGTTACAAAGCTTTGCCGCCTCCAGATTAAAACCGGGGCTTACGACATAGTTTGCACCGGATAAAATCGCCTGCCGGGCTGTCTCACTGTCAAGCACCGTTCCGGCGCCAAGCAGCATTTCTCCGTTTTGGTATTTGTTCGCCAGTGCCTCAATAACCTTGTGCGCACCGGGAACCGTAAAGGTCAATTCGATCGACGGACAGCCGCCCTCTAAGCAGGCATCACTGATCCGAATGGCTTCTTCAGCCGTATTGGCACGTACAACCGCAACCAAACCGGCTTCTGTCATTTTGGTAATTACTTTTTCCTTTTCCAATTTCTTGCACCCTTTCCTTTGATTCTTAATCTGCGTTGTCCGCCCCGGACAACCTCTCACGCAATCGCATCTTTTCTCTCATCTATTATACACTATTTCTATTCCGGTATGCAATGGCTTTTTATACAAAAAAATCAGGATTTTAAGCTTTTTTTCACCATATTTACTACTTATAAAAATGATCCTTTTTCA
>CAVGTH010000086.1:4257-4770 GCA_963632045.1 Roseburia faecis
CTGCCAAAATATGTTTAAAAAGACGTTTTCATTTTTTGATTTGGCAGAATTTTTTATTTATAAAAAATTTTTTCGGCATAATTCACACTTTTTTCACACAAAATCCTTTTTGGAAGAAATATTTTTGTATAATTTACCAAAATGTTGAGTTAGTTAAAAAAATATCAAATTTTGTCTTGCAAAATATCCTCAAATATTGTAAACTAGACTTTGAATCTTATTTCATTTGCGGTAAAACGGTTCTGCCATACGGCAAAATAATACTGCTGATAAGATTTTGAATCTTTGGATAAACTGTATAGAGGGATCTTGCATACACTGTGTATGACGGGCAAAATGAATATATCTCTTACAGTCACGGTCTATGGATTTTATGATTTGCCAACCGGCGCTTTTTCAAAAGCGCACAAACATATTTTAGGAGGTAGTTTTCATGAGTGAAATTAAAAGAATTGGTGTTATGACCGCCGGCGGCGACTGTCCCGGTCTTAATGCGGTAATTCGCGCTGTGAC
>CAVGTH010000086.1:4780-6626 GCA_963632045.1 Roseburia faecis
CGGTTACCGCGGTCTGTATCTTGGCGGCGATGAATTTGTAAAGCTTGATTTAAATACCATTTCCGGCACCATTTCAAAGGGCGGCACGATTTTGTACAGCTCCAATAAGGATAACCTGTTTGATTATACTTATGTTGATGAGCACGGACAGGAACAGCACGGCGACGTATCGGATGTCGGCGTTGAAAACCTGAAAAAAGCCGGCATTGACGCTCTGGTTGTCATCGGCGGCGACGGCACCCTGACCAGCGGCCGCGATTTTTCCAGAAAGGGCGTTAAGGTAATCGGTGTTCCTAAGACGATTGACAACGATCTGGCATCGACCGATACCACCTTTGGTTTTGATACCGCGGTTGCCACCGCAACGGAGTCCATTGACCGTCTGCGCACTACTGCAGAGTCTCACAGCCGTGTTATCGTCGTTGAGGTTATGGGTCGTTACGCAGGATTTATTGCGATTGCTTCCGCACTTGCCGGTGGTTGTGACGCGGCGCTGATCCCTGAGGTTCCCTACGACATCAATAAGGTTGCAGACGCCATCAAGGCAAACCGCGCGAGAGGCAAGAACTTTGCGCTGGTTGTTGTTGCAGAGGGTGCAAAGCCGAAGGGCGGCGATGTGGTTGTATCTAAGGTCGTAGCAGACAGCCCGGATCCGATTCGTCTCGGCGGTATCGGCGAGGTTGTATCGGAGCAGTTGGAGCGTCTGACCGGTTTAGAGAGCCGCGCCACCATCTTGGGGCACGTACAGAGAGGCGGTACGCCGACTGCAAACGACCGTATTCTGTCGACCCGTTACGGTACCTATGCCGTAGAACTTTTGATGCAAGGCAAGTTCGGCAACATGGTTGTATTAAACGGTGCAGAGCTTGGCTATGACTCCCTGGAAAATGTCATCGGCAAAAACAAGGCCGTTGAAGAGGATAGCTACTGGATTCGCGCGGCACGCGGCATCGGAATGTGCCTTGGCGACTAATTTTCAAAAAACATTTGATTTTTTTGAAAAAAAACTTGCATTTTACATTTTGTTATGCTATAATATTTCACGCTTGCATTGTGAGTATATCATGTATGACAATGACTGACTTTATAGTTTGAAAGAGGTGAAACATCGTGAAACAGGGTATTCATCCCGATTATAAGCAGACCACCATCAAATGCGCCTGCGGTAATGTTATCGAGACCGGCTCTACGAAAGAGGATATTCGTATTGAAATTTGTTCTGCTTGTCACCCCTTCTACACCGGTAAGCAGAAGCTGGTTGATACCGGCGGCCGTGTAGACAAGTTCAGAAAGCGTTTCGGTTTGGACAAATAAGGTTTCTGACCCGGACGTACCGATCTTAAGAATGATAAAAATGCCGGTTTCTTTGGAAACCGGCATTTTGCATAACGGAAGGAGAACATTATTTTATGCAGGGCGTTATTTTCGATTTTAACGGAACATTATTTTATGATACCCCCAAGCACAAACAGGCCTGGATGCAATACGGAGAGCAGCTGCTCGGCCGGCCGGTTACGGAACAGGAATTTCAGACTTCTATGCTTGGCCGAAACAACCGTCTGATTCTGACCTATTTGTTAAACCGGGAACCCACCGATGACGAACTGACACAAATGGGCGAAGAAAAGGAGGAACATTACCGCCGTCTCTGCCTCTCGGACCCAAAGACGCTGCACTTGGCGCCCGGCGCCGCAGAATATCTGGACTACTTAAAAGAAAATCAGATTCCGGTCACGATTGCGACTTCTTCCGACCTTAAAAATCTGGAATTTTACTTTGCGCATTTTCCGCTCTCCCGTTGGTTTCAAAAAAAGAACTGTGTTTATGAGGACGGCAGCTTTCCGGG
>CAVGTH010000086.1:6636-8046 GCA_963632045.1 Roseburia faecis
CCGGGAAAGCCATATCCGGATATCTACCGGCGCGCCGCAGCTAACATCGGCGTTTTGCCAAAAGACTGCACCGTATTCGAGGACGCACTCTCCGGCATTGCCGCGGCACACGCGGCCGGCATAGGGAAAATCATTGCCGTTGCCTCCTCCGCTTCGCCGCAGCTTTTTCAAAATGCGCCGGGCGTTACGGACATTATTTCGCGCTATGACTCATTAATCCCCAAAAAAATAAATACCGATCTTTAAAAAATTTTAAGCGGAAAACTAACTTTTTCGATTGTTCAAAGGGTGCATCGGCACCCTTTTTTTATTGCATCATATCATAAAAGGGGTGATAGGGATGAATCCGTCCAATACATTTTCCAGCGGTATCCACGCATTAGCGCTCAGCATTGCAAATCAGTTAAACGATGCCGAACTTGCGCTTTTTGCCGCCGCTTTAACGCAGCTTGCCGACACACTTGCCGTGATTGCCGTCTGCCGCACAAATGAGCAAAACCAGTCCTAACCTGATATTCGTAATCTAAGCCCGCCTGAATCGGCGCAATTTCCGGCTAAAAAATAAATCTTAGCTTTTGAAAGCGGCCCCCGTTTCGACAAGGATTATACCGCTTCGACAGTATAAAAAATCATGCGTTGCCAATACTGAAATTAGAGCCACCATTTCAAAGAAACAGGAGCGAGCGCAATGATAAACAAGGTCGAGATCTGCGGAGTCAATACATCAAAATTACCGATTCTTTCCGAGGAAGAAAAAAAGGAACTGTTTGAAAAAATACAAAACGGCGATATGGAGGCGCGGCAAAAATTTATCTACGGCAATCTGCGCCTTGTTTTAAGCATTCTGCAGCGTTTTCACCACCGCGGCGAAAACGCTGATGATCTGTTTCAGATCGGTTGCATCGGGCTGATTAAGGCGCTGGACAACTTTGATACCTCACATGATGTCAAATTTTCAACCTACGCAGTGCCGATGATTATCGGCGAAATCCGCCGTTACCTGCGCGACAACAATCCCATCCGCGTCAGCCGCTCGATTCGCGATACGGCCTATCGGGCGCTTTCGGTCAAAGAACGCATCACTGCCGCCACCGGCCGGGAACCGGGCATTGAAGAAATTGCCAAAGAACTGGACGTTTCCAAAGAGAATATTGCTACAGCGCTGGACGCAATTTTAGATCCGCTCTCTCTTCAGGAGCCGGTCTATCATGACGGCGCGGACGCCGTATTTGTGATGGATCAGGTAAAGGACGAAAAAAACATTGATGATTCCTGGCTTGAAAAAATCTCGTTAAAAGAGGCCATGAAAAAACTTGGACAACGGGAGCGGCATATCTTAAACCTTCGCTTTTTTGAAGGAAAGACGCAAATGGAGGTCGCAAAAGAAATCGGCATTTCCCAGGCACAGGT
>CAVGTH010000087.1:0-8038 GCA_963632045.1 Roseburia faecis
CAGCAACATCGTCCTTGTTAATTTCAATTCCCTTTTGCTCCGCGTTGTGGATATAGTTCAGCACAGCGGTTTTCACACCGCTAAAGCTAAAGTCAAAGCCATGCTCTCCCATATTCACACGGGGAAAATGGATGGCGTTGGGGTCTCCGTTTTCTGCGTGTTTTTGAATCTGCGGACCGCCGGGATACCCAAACCCAAGGACTCTGGATACCTTATCAAACGCCTCACCGGCTGCGTCATCCCGCGTTCTTGCAAGCACATGGTAGTCTGCATAATCCTTAACCAAAACGATATGGCTGTGACCGCCGGATGCAACCAGACAGATAAAGGGCGGCCGAAAATCCGGGTTTTCTAAATAATTGGCACAAATATGACCCTTAATATGATGCACCGGAATCAGCGGCTTTGAAAGTGCAAAGGAGAGCGCCTTTGCCGTCGAAACGCCGACCAGCAGCGCTCCGACCAAGCCGGGGCCATAGGTAACGGCGATCGCATCCATATCCGACAGGGCATAGCCGCTGTCCGCCATCGCGCGGTCAATCACGGCGCTGATATTTTCAATATGTTTTCGGGATGCAATTTCCGGCACAACGCCTCCATAAATCTTATGCAGCGCGATCTGCGTGTTAATCACATTGGATAAAATCTTTGTTCCGTCCTCAACGACCGCAGCCGCAGTCTCGTCACAGGAACTTTCGATTGCTAAAATCTTCATACGATATCTCCCTGCGGTTAGCCGATTTCCGCTCTCGGCTATACCGATAAATCTTTTGTCATAATCACAGCATCTTCTCTGTCTTTGTAATAGTGCTTTCGCATTCCCTGCACCGAAAATCCCATCGATGCATAAAGCGCCTTGGCTGCCGCATTGCTGCGCCGAACCTCCAGCGTAATCGATGCCATATTTTCATCCATGCAAACATCAATCAGTTTGGTTAAAAGGCGCTTTCCGAGTCCGCGTCTCCGATCATCGGGGCGAACGGCAATGTTTGTGACGTTGCCTGCATCGTACATAAGCCATACGCCGCCGTATCCGAGAATCGCTCCCATCTCTGTATCCGTCAGCACAAAAAAACGGGACAGTGGATTTTGAAGCTCCTCTTCAAACATACTTCGCGTCCACGGATCGCTTGGAAAGCAGCATTTTTCAATCGCGAAAACCGCGTCAAGATCCGCGTCTTTCATCGGAGTGATTTGTATCATAGGTGTTTCTCCCATCCCTTTTGCAGCAGATGCGCGATCTGGTCGCGGCACTTTTGATAATCCAAAAGTGTGCCGCCGTAAGGGTCAGAGACATCCGCATCCTCACCGCCCCATGCAGACAGGGTGGATATCTTATCGGCATACATCGGAAAAGCGTCACAGAGCATTTGCTGATGTGCTTTTGTCATGGTTAAAATGCAGTCTGCATTTTTAAGCTTTTCTTCCGTGATGGGCGCAGAACGGTGCGCATGCAAATCAATGCCGATTTCCTGCATTGCGGCGATGGCATTTTCCGATGCCGATGCGCCGCCGGCGCAGATGCCGGCAGAGGAAATCTGATACGCTCTTTGGCGCGTGTCCGCCATATGACGGAAAATCCCCTCCGCCATGGGGCTGCGGCAGGTATTTCCGGTGCATACAAACAAAAAATTCTTTATCGGCCTGTCAAGATCCAAAACACGGTTGGCAGCCGCGCGGTACAGGCGGTTCCGCACAGCGCTCCACATTCCGTAATCCGGAATTTCCGGTGCAAGAATCAGTGTGACGCCTGCATCGTCAAGACTTCGCAGACCGTCAAAAAGGCGATGCGCCGCGGATTGCGGATTGTTTTTTCCGCCCAGCGAATAGGTCACAAGTTCGGGGTCAAAATCCGGGAATTCGTCAAACACCAGCATACCGACCTTTTCGGTTTCGCAGCGGTTTTTGACATAATTTTGAACCTGTTCAAGGCTACCGTGCAGAATCTGAACCTCGGCACGGGGCGCATAGTGTTTATATTTAAGACCGGGCGACTTGGGCGCCTCACCTGCCTTTGCCTCGGTGACTACCTGAATCGCACCGACCAATTTTTCCAGTTCTTCTTTGGTTACACCGCCCGGCCGATATAAAACAGGAGTCTTGCCGCTGATATCCAAAACCGTGGATTCCACACCGACACTGCAATCGCCGCCGTCAATGATTGCGTCAACGCGGCCGTCCATGTCGCGCTTTACATGGGCAAAGGCGGTCGGGCTCGGATAGCCGGAGCGGTTGGCAGACGGCGCCGCAATCGGCAGGTTTGCATATGTCAAAAGTTCCCTTGCGATCGGGTGCGACGGCATACGCACCGCCACCGTTTCCATGCCGCCGGTTACGGCATAAGGGATTTGATCGGATTTTTGAAAAATCAGCGTGAGGGAACCCGGCCAGAACTTCTCCATCAGCCGCTTGGCACAGTCCGGAACCTCCCGCACAATTTGCGGTAACAAATCAAGCGAGGCAATATGAACGATCAATGGATTGTCCGACGGACGTCCCTTTGCCTCATAGATTTTTTTGATTGCCGCAGGATCCAACGCATTTGCGCCAAGTCCGTAGACGGTTTCGGTCGGAAAAATCACCGTACCGCCGCCTTTTAGCAGTTCTGCGGCCATTTTCAGATCCGTATCCTGTGGTTTTAAGTATTTTGTATCCATATGTTTTCGCTTCTTTCCTGATAAAAAGGGGACGTAAAAAGTTCAGACCGCAAATCGTTTCCGTTCTAAACATTTTTCTATCCCCCAAAAAGGCGCAAAACCTGATTTACGACAATTCTTCTGCCTGCGCCTTCAGTTTTTCACTTTGATCCGAGGTAATCAGTGCGTCAATGATTTCATCCAGATCACCGTTCATCACCTGTTCTAACTTATAGAGCGTCAGTCCGATCCGATGGTCGGTAACTCTGCCCTGCGGAAAGTTATAGGTACGAATTCGCTCGCTGCGGTCACCTGTTCCGACCTGGCTCTTCCGATCTGCCGCGATCGAGGCATTCCGCTCCTGCTCCATCTTGTCATACAGTCTGGAGCGCAGCATCTTCATCGCTGCCTCGCGGTTTTTGTGCTGCGAACGCTCGTCCTGGCAGGCAACCACGATTCCGGTCGGAATGTGGGTAATACGGATGGCGGATTCTGTCTTATTGACGTGCTGACCGCCGGCGCCGCTGGAACGGTAGGTATCGATCTGCAAATCCTCCGGGTTAATGGCAACCTCAACTTCATCCACCTCCGGCAAAACCGCAACGGTAACCGTTGAGGTATGGATTCTGCCGCTGGACTCCGTCTCCGGGACGCGCTGGACGCGGTGCACGCCGCTCTCAAATTTTAAACGGCTGTAAGCGCCTTCGCCCTCCAGCATAAAGGTCACTTCCTTGATGCCGCCGATGCCGATTTCGTTCATGCTGAGCACCTCGGTTTTCCAGCGTTTGGTGTCGGCATACATGGAATACATGCGGAATAAGTCGCCGGCAAAGAGCGCGGCCTCATCGCCGCCGGCGCCGCCGCGGATTTCCACAATAACGTTTTTATCATCGTTCGGATCCTTCGGCAGCAGCAATATTTTCAGTTCTTCTTCAATGCGTGCGATGTTTTCCTTTGCCTTTTTGGATTCCTCCGCAAGCATTTCTTTAAATTCCTTATCACTCTCCGGATCATCCATCATCAGCTTTGCCTCTTCGCTGGTGTCGCGGTTGGCTTTATATTCCCGATATTTTTCTACAATCGGCGTTAAATCGGAATGCTCTTTGCAAAGCTTGCGCCAGGTATCCTGATCTGCAATTACATCGGGATCACTGATTTTCTTTGCCAGCTCTTCAAATTGGTTTTCGATAAACGATAGCTTTTCAAACATGCGTTATTTCCTTTCCGGGTCTTGTCCGAATCCGATATACCCTGTAATGAATCCATCATCATCTTTTTGCAGTGTTACTCTCACAAGACCTTGTATCTTATAACTCGCCTCTGGATTTTGCGATCAGATAGGCATTGACAAAACCGTCCAAGTCTCCGTCCATGACGGCGCCGATATTGCCGACCTCATAGCCGGTTCGGTGGTCTTTTACCATACTGTAAGGATGGAACACATAGGAACGTATCTGACTGCCCCAGCCGATCTCCATCTGAACGCCCTTTAAATCCTCGATCTTTTCCTTTTGTTCGCGCTCCGCGATCTCGATCAGCTTTGATTTCAGCATCTTCATCGCCGTTTCGCGATTTTTGTGCTGCGAACGCTCGTTCTGACAGGTTACCACAACCCCGGTCGGAAGGTGCGTGATACGGATTGCCGATTCCGTTTTATTGATATGCTGGCCGCCGGCACCGCTGGAACGGTAAGTGTCAACCCGCAAATCCTCTGGGTTAATCTGAACGTTGATATCGTCGTTGATTTCCGGCATAACTTCTACCGAGGCAAACGAGGTATGCCGTCTCGCGGCAGAGTCAAAGGGCGAAATACGCACCAGACGGTGCACGCCCTTTTCACTCTTTGCATAGCCGTAAGCGTTTAAGCCCTCCATCAAAAAGGTAACGCTTTTAATCCCGGCCTCCTCGCCGGCGAGATAGTCCAGCGTTTCGGTCTTATATCCCCTGCGTTCTGCCCAATGCTGATACATCCGAAACAGCATTTCGCACCAGTCCTGCGCCTCGGTTCCGCCGGCGCCGGCATGCAGCGTCAAAATGGCGTTGTTTTTATCATACTTTCCGGAGAGCAGAGTCTCCAGTTTCATGGACTCCAGATCGCTTTGCAACTTGCTATAGCCCTTTTTGACCTCGTCCAGCACGCTCTCGTCGTTTTCTTCGATCGCAAGCTCGACCAGCGTCGTCAGATCCTCCCAGGTTTCCTTTAACTGTTCATAACGGGCAATCTTTGAACGCATTCCCTTTATCTTTTGCAGTACATGACCGGCCGCGTCCATATCCTGATAAAAGTCCGCCGCCATGGTCTGCTTTTCCAGTTCATCCGCTTCTTCCTGCGTTTTTGCGATGTTAAAGTGAATCCCTCAGTTCTGTTATTTCTTTTTCCATTCCTTCGAGTCCTATCTTGTACTCGTCAAAAGCTATCACAGTCTCACATCCTTATTGTTTTTCGTTCAAATTTTGGCTTTTATTTATTGTGCCTGATCCTTATCCATGCAGCAATGCTTATATTTCTTGCCGCTGCCGCAGGGGCAGGGATCGTTTCTGCCGATTTGTACCTTTTTGCGTACCGGCTGTTTCTTCACGGTGCCGTCACCGCCGTGGTTTTCCGCAATCGGCTTTGCAACCTGGGTACGCTCAATCTTGTTCTGCGGTACCACGTGGAACAGGTAACGTACGGTTTCTTCTTTGATTGAGGCGATCATTTCTTCAAACATGTCCATAGCCTCAAACTTGTATTCGATCACCGGATCACGCTGCGCATAAGCACGCAGATTGATACCCTGGCGCAGCTGCTCCATATTATCGATGTGCGCCATCCACTTTTGGTCAACAACGCGGAGCAGCAGGATACGCTCTACCTCACGGATCATATCGCCGAAATCGTTCTCTTTTTCGGCATATTTTTCGTGGATCGGTTCAAGCAGATGATCCCGAAGGCTCTCTTTCGTCATATGATCCAGTTCGTGCTCGCTGAAGTCAAAAGCATCGGAGGGCAGTTCGCCGAAAATCCCCGTGATATGCTCCTTCATGCCTTCCCAGTCCCATTCCTCCGCCGGGATCTGGTCGCCGGCATAGAGTGTAATGACCTGCGATACGGTATCGCTCATCATGTTAAGGATATAATCCTTCATGTTCTCGCCGTTCAGTACCCGGTCGCGCTGTTCATAAATCATTTCGCGCTGCTGGTTATTCACATCGTCATACTGAAGGACGTGCTTTCGGATGTCAAAGTTTCTGCCCTCAACGCGTTCCTGCGCGGTTTCAATAGCGTTGCTGAGCATCTTGCTCTCGATCGCCTCATCATCCTCCATACCCAAGGTTTCCATGATACGGTTGATGCGTTCCGGCGCAAAAAGCCGCATCAGATCATCCTCTAACGAGAGGTAGAACTTTGACGCACCCTTGTCGCCCTGACGGCCGGAACGACCGCGCAGCTGGTTATCAATTCGTCTGCTCTCGTGACGCTCGGTACCGATGATATAGAGACCGCCGGCCTCCAAAACGGCTTTTTGTTCCGGTTCAATCTCCTGTTTAAACTGCTGATACAGTTCCTGATAAACTTTGCGTGCGTTGAGGATTTCCTCATCATCGGTCTCGGCAAAGCCGGTCGCCTGGACAATCATTTCTTCCTCAAATCCCTGCTTGCGCATTGCGTCCTTTGCCATAAACTCGGCATTACCGCCGAGAACAATGTCGGTACCGCGGCCGGCCATGTTGGTCGCGATGGTGACCGCGCCCTTTTTCCCGGCCTGTGCAACGATCTCCGCCTCTTTATCGTGGAACTTTGCATTCAGCACATTATGGGCAATACCGCGCTTTCGCAGCAGTTTGCTCAAAAGCTCCGACTTTTCAATCGATACGGTGCCGATCAGCACAGGCTGGCCGATCTCATGCGCCTTGACAACCTCTTGAATCACCGCATTGAATTTTGCAAGTTCTGTCTTGTAGATACTGTCCGGATAGTCCACTCTTGCAAGCGGCTTGTTTGTGGGGATTACAATTACGTCCAGACGGTAAATCTCCTGGAACTCCTCCTCCTCGGTCTGCGCCGTACCGGTCATACCGGACAGTTTTTTATAAAGCCGGAAGAAATTCTGGAAGGTAATCGTTGCAAGCGTTTTGCTTTCATTTTCGACCGTAACGCCCTCTTTGGCCTCGATCGCCTGATGCAGTCCGTCACTGTAACGGCGGCCAAACATCATACGGCCGGTGAATTCGTCAACGATGATAACCTCACCGTCTTTCACCACATAATCCTTATCCCGTTTCATCACGCCGATTGCCTTAATGGCCTGGTTAATGTGATGCGAAAGCGTCATGTTATCCGGGTCGGTCAAATTATCAATGTGGAAGGCTTCCTCCGCTTTTTTAACACCTTGCGGCGTCAGCATCGCGGTATGCGCCTTTTCATCGACAATGTAATCGTAATCGTCAAACTCTGTCTCGTCCTCAACCTCGACCTTCGAGTCGGTTTCGACAACCTTTTTAAAGCGCAGCGTCTTTGCAAAGCGGTCTGCCTGGGTATAAAGATCGGTGGATTTGTCACCCATACCGGAGATAATCAGCGGCGTTCTTGCTTCATCGATCAAGATACTGTCGACCTCATCGACAATGGCATAGGCATGCCCGCGCTGCACCTTATTCTCCTTATAAATAACCATGTTATCTCGCAGATAATCAAATCCGAGTTCGTTATTGGTGCCGTAGGTAATGTCGGCCGCATAAGCCTGTTTCCGCTCGGCATTGTCTTTTTCGTGGATCACAAGGCCGACGGACAAGCCCAAAAAGTTATAAAGCTTTCCCATCCATTCACTGTCGCGCTTTGCCAGGTAATCGTTTACCGTGACAATATGAACGCCCTCGCCGGTCAGTGCGTTTAAGTAAGCCGGGAGCGTTGCGACCAGGGTTTTACCTTCACCGGTTTTCATCTCGGCGATGCGGCCTTGGTGCAGGACGATACCGCCCACAATCTGAACGGGAAAGTGCTTCATCCCAAGAACACGCCAAGCGGCCTCGCGGCACACGGCAAAAGCCTCCGGCAAAATATCGTCCGTGGTCTCTCCGTTTTTTAAACGTTCTTTTAATATATCCGTCATGGCACGCAGTTCTTTATCGCTCTTTTCGGCCATGGTGTCCTCCAAGGCAAGCACCTGATCCCGAATCGGAACGATCTTTTTCAGTTCTCTGTCGCTGTACGTGCCGATAATTTTTTCAATCACACTCTTTACAGACATAACATTACCTCCATACTGTCATCAGCAAATCCAATCGATTTCTGCACGATTAGTTTTCATTATATCATCTTTTTTTATGTTTGGCAAGGAAAATATTGCAAATGTTTTCGCATTGCTGTAGGTTTACAATAGATGTGTTACATTCCAGAATATTTTGTTATGAGATAAACC
>CAVGTH010000088.1:0-7717 GCA_963632045.1 Roseburia faecis
AAAATATTTTAACTTTTTATTTAAAAACTCTTGACTTTTAATAGTTAGTCACTCCTTTATCTGCCGGCCGAAATCCGCCTTTTCAAAGGCGCTGCACTTACGCCTTTTCGGCCAAAATCCTTCCTGTTTCACACTCTAAAACCTGCGTTTTTACTGTACCGTCCTCCAAAAGAACCGTCATTTCGTCCCCGACATTTACCTGCTTTGCCGAACGCACCACATGTCCGTCCGCGCCTTTTGCCACTGCATAGCCGCGCGACAGCGTCCCCAAGGGACTCAGTCCGTCCAGTTTAGAGGCTAAAATGCCAAGTTCTTTCTTTTTTTGTTCCATCACCCGTTCGGCACGGGTGATAAAGTCCTGACGCAGACGGTCAATATAGATCTGCTGCTCCTCCAGTTTTACGGTCGGGTTTAAAAGCACCGGCCGCTCCCGGAACCGTTTCAGTTCCAGTTCCTTTCGTTCCAGTATGCGCTGCACCTGTCCGTACAGTCTTACATATACGTTATGAAACTTCTCGCTAAGTTCACTCTGCGCCGGAACCGCCAATTCCGCGGCGGCCGACGGTGTGGGCGCACGCAAATCCGCCGCAAAATCCGCAATGGTAAAGTCGATCTCGTGTCCCACCGCCGAGATAATCGGGATCTCACTATCATAGATGGCGCGTGCCACGATCTCTTCATTAAATGCCCAAAGATCCTCAATCGAACCGCCGCCGCGGCCGACAATCAAAACGTCTGCGCCGTGCGTCTCATTCATATAACGAATGGCCGAAACAATGCTCTGCGCCGCGCTCTCGCCCTGCACCAATACCGGGTACAGTACCACGTCCGAATAAGAAAAACGGCGGGTCAGCACATTGATGATATCCCGGATGGCTGCGCCGGTCGGCGCCGTCACCACGCCGACGCGCTTTGGATACTTCGGCAGCGGTTTTTTATGCGCCGGGTCAAACAGCCCCTCGGCGCTCAGCTTATTTTTCAACTGTTCAAAGGCAACGTACAAATCGCCGATGCCGTCCTGCTGCATATGATCGATGTAGAGCTGATACTGCCCGTCCCGTTCATATACCGTGACCCTGCCGTGCGCGACCACCTTCATGCCGTTTTGCGGCTTAAAGTTCAGCTTTGCTGCGCTGCTGCGAAACATCACCGCGCGCATCACGCCGGTTTCGTCCTTTAATGACATATACATATGGCCGGAGGAATGCGCCTTAAAGTTCGACAACTCCCCTTTTACCAATACGTCGGTCAGCACATCGTCCCGATTCATGACTTCTTTGATATATAAATTCACCTGCGTGACCGATAAAGCCTGTCTCTCCCGCATGGTATCCTCCTTTTCGCCATTGTCCGTCAAAAACACCGAAACAGAGCGGCACATCGCCGCTCTGTTCATTCTCATCGCCGTTAGACTCAAACACAGGGGGCTTAAGTCTCTGCCTATGATTTCAGCGTATTCTGATACGCGCCCAAAAGTCCGTTGACAAAGCCGACCGATTCCTCACCGTCATACTTTTTGGTGAGGGCGACCGCCTCGTTAACCGATACGCCGAGCGGAATGCTCGCGTCATACGCCATCTCAAAGACGGCAAGGCGCATCGCCGCCATGCAGGCAACCGAAATCCGCTCCGTCGTCCAGCCCTTCGCATGGGCGGCAATCACGGCGTCAATCTCCGCAATGTGGGCGATGGTTCCCTCCACGGTACCGCGAATATATTTCTCTTGCTCACCGGCCTCGTTTTCGGCCAGAAAATCCTCTAATAATTCATGAATGCAGTCCGGCTGAAAACGGTACTCAAACAACAGGATAAATGCATATTCTCTCGCTTTTCTTCTGTTCATCATGGGGGGCTATTCCTCCGTCGCCGTAGTTTCCTGCGTTTGCTCTGCCGTATCTGCGGTTTCTTCGGTCTCGGCTTCCCCGTTTTCGGTCTCCGCAGTCTCCGTCTCGGTTTCCTCCGCAGGTACTTCTTCCTCTTTTGCCGGTGCGTCCGCTTTCGGCACATTTACGCCGTCCACCGAAACGTTGACCGCAATCACCTGCATCCCGGTCATTGCCTCAACCTCATTTTTCACCTTTTCCTGCAATTCCCATGCAACCTCCGGGATTTTGGCGCCGTATTCCACGATCACCGAAAGATCCAGGGTCACCTTTTTTTCCGCAACCGTCAGTTTTACGCCCTTCGAAAGATTCTTCTTCCCCAAAAGTTCCGCAAAGCCGCCGGCCAGACCGCCGCTCATTCCGGCAACGCCCTTGACCTCGCCGGCCGCCAGAGAGGCGATCACCGTTACCACTTCATCTGCAATATTAACATTTCCGTTTGTTTCGATCTCCGGATTAACTGTATTCTCCATTTCAGGTCCTCCTATTCCTATGCGGGAGCGCGGACAGAACCGTGCACGCAAAAATTCTCCCATTTTCTGTATTATAACACACCGGAAAACAGATTACAATGGTAAATTTACAAACTTTTTTGCGTTTTCTTCAACATGTTGCACGAAGTGAAAGGAGGAAATCCAGACTCCGGTTTTGAAAGGCGGATTTCCGCTTTTTCTACTCGGCGCTGATTTTGATATTCCGAACCGCAACGCCGGTTTCGTCCACCACAATATCCTTGATCTGCGCCACCTTAGAGCCGTCGATTTCACCGCCCTTTACCCGTACGGTCACGCCGCTGCCGTCAATGTGCGCAAAGCAGTCCTCAAAGCCCTTGGCTTTCACCAGCGTTTCGATTGACTTTTCTTTCTCTACCGCATCGGCCGCCGCCTTCACCTTTTTTTCAAGTTCCTGCTTGGTCTCTGCCGATGCCTCGCTGCTCTTTGCCGTCTTTTCCCACTGCTCGACCGCCTCGCTGCGCGCGCTGTCCCGCTCCTGCCGCAGCTGCGCAAGCCCCACACTGGTATTCGGCGCCTGCGTCTCGCCGGCACCGCTCTCTTTTGCCTCTTCCTTTTGATCGCCGCCATCGGCGTTTTCCTGATTCTCTCCGTTCACCGGCAGCGTCTCGCCGGTCACCGGAACACTGCGCAGCTGCTCCGTCTCCATCGTCCAGCGGTAATACCCTGCCGTAATCACCAGCGCGACCAATCCAAGCA
Source organism: Roseburia faecis (assembly GCA_963632045.1). GTDB lineage: Bacteria > Bacillota > Clostridia > Monoglobales > Monoglobaceae > Ructibacterium. The sequence continues at coordinate 3,094 of CAVGTH010000088.1, forward strand.
ATAAAATCTGTTTCCCCCGAAACGGCACCTTTTTGTTTTGACTCATTGTCTTTCCTCCTTCTTATAACGCTAATACGTAATTTTTACTCTGTGCGCGGACAGGCCGAACACCGCCCGCACCGCCTCATACATGGCAAGGCGCACCTTTTCGTCCGACGCGCCCTCCGCCACAACCAACACACCGCTCGGCACCGGCAGCTTTTCACCCAGGATATACGGACTTTGCCCCGCGCTCTGCCCGGCCAGCACCACATTTTGTTCCTGCTCTTCACTGCTCTGCTCCGTATCAGCCGCCGCCTCGCTGCTGCTCTTTCGACTCTGATCGGTGGCTAAAATCTTCTCACCTCCGTTTTCAACACTGATAAACACCGAGACCTTGCCTGCCCCGTTAATTTTTTCCAATATTTGAGATAGCCGCTCCTCCGTCTGACGGACGTACTCCTCCATCGACTGCGCATCGCCGGTTTCTTCGGTGGCCGGCTGCGCCCTTGTCTGCTTTTTTCCGTCAAACAGGCCGCTCAGCGCCAAAATCGCAATTGCCCCGACCAAAACCCAGATGATCCAAGGATTCGGCCGTTTCCCTGCTGTCTCCGGCTGCTTTATCCACCGCTTTAATCCATCCTTTTTCATCCTTCGCGCTCCTTTATGTACCGCAGCGTTATCTGATCCTCGGCAACGCCGTATTCCTGCCGCATGACCTGCCGGATTTTCTCTGTGTCTCTCTCCGACGGCGCGGCGCGCACCAGCACCAAAACCCCATCCACCGCCCCAAACCGTCCGATTTCCTCACAAACACTGCATCGCACTTCGACATCATCACTCTTTCGCAGATTTTTTATCGACGCCGTCATCTTTTGGTTCAGGCTTTTTTGATAGAGCAAAAGCACCTCGGTGCGTTGCTTTTCCTCCATGTCCTCGCGTGCAAGGTACGCACTCTCTCCGGCGCTGAAAATGTCGCTGCCCGCATCGCGCAGATGCAAAATCTCTAAAAGCGGCGTCATCAGGGTAAAAACCAGCAAAAGTCCGACGGCTAAACGAATATACTTTTGAAAGCTGCCGGAGAGCAAAATCACCTCGCACAACGCACCGAAAATCATGACGCCGGAGAGCACCGTTGCCCAGTCTCTGATTGCATCCAGCATGCCCTCACCTCCCCAGGACGATTGCCGTGTTACCGGCGTTCATCACAATCGTCAGGATAATGATAAACATCACCGTCGTTGCCGCCAGCATGGAAAACAAAATCGAGACCGCGTTGGCAAGCGAGGACAGACAGTTCACAATCCGCGCATCGCTCACCGGCTCCGCCACGGCAGCCGTCAGCCGAAAAATCAGCAAAACCGCAGCCGTTTTGCAAAGCGGCGACAGGGCAATAACAACCAGGCAGAGGATGCCCAAAACCCCCACCGAATTTTTAATCAGCACACTGCAATTCATTACGGTTTCGACCGACTCCGCCATGATTCCGCCCACTACCGGGATCAGATTTGCGGTCGCAAATTTGGTCAGTTTGACCGTCAGCCCGTCCGCGCCGGCAGAGGCAATGCTCTGGAACCCCGCCGTGCTGACAAAGATTGTCAGCATGATGCTGAGCCCCCACTTGATGCACTGATTGATGAGTTTAATCAGGCGGTCAATCTTAAACTGATCCGAAATGCCGTTGATCAGGTTTAAGGCGGTCGCAATCATCACCAGCGGAATCAGCAGGGTACGGATCACCGTCACCGAGACCGCAATCATGCTAAGCAGCGCCGGTTCAAACACAGAGGCGGAAATCATCGCCCCGGATGCAACCAGGGTGGTAATCACAATCGGCACCACCATTTCCATAAATGTGGCAATGCTCCCGATGGCATTGCTGACGCAGTCCGCCGCGTCATAAAAAGCCGCGGCCGCCACACCGGCAATCACGATATAGCAGGCATAATAGGCCGCCTGCGTCACGCCGGTTTTTCCAAACCCGTCGTAGAGCCCGGTGAGATAGGAGCAGAGCACCGCGGCGGCCAGCACGGTCACCATCAGCTTCAGGCTGCGGCAGACCTCGCCCAGCAGCCAGCGCAGCAGCCACGAGAGCAGGTCGGAGAGCGATATCTCTAATTTACCATGCATAAGCTGCGTCAAAAGGTCACGGAATCTGAACCGCGGAATCAGATCGGTAAACGCATCCGAAAGCCCGGCGTGTTCCAGCCCCTTTGAAAACGCATCTCCGTAAACTTCCGTATAGCTGTCTAAGATTTCATCCGTCATGGTTTGGAGATCCTTCTCCTGTTCCTTGGCCGACACACAAATCGGAAAAAGCAGCAGCAAGCATAAAATGCAGATCCATCTGCGCATTCTTTTGCACCCCGTGTTTTGATTTAATAATGAATGATTGCATGAACCAGTTCCAGCAGCCGGTATACAATCGGCATGGAGAGGGATAAAATCAGCAGCTTTCCTCCCAGTTCGATTTTGCTACCGATGGCGCCCTCGCCGGCATCCTTGCAAAGCTCCGCCGAAAACTGACAAAGATACGCAATCCCGATCATCTTGATAATCAGTTTAAGATACCGGCTCTCGATGCCGACCCGATCGGCAATGTCCCAAAACATGGAGAGAATGCCCTTTACATGCGGCACAAGGCAAAACAGAATCCCTGCCGCGCCTAAGATCGGCAGCGCGAACGCAATCTCCGGCCTGGTCTGCTTGACCGTCAGAGAAAGAGCGGCCGCAATCATTCCGATTCCGATGATTTTTGTCAGTTCCATCGCTAAAGCCCAAAGACGCTTTTGATGGTGTCAAACAGGCTGCTGATTTCCCGGATGACAACCATCAAAACCACGACAAGCCCGGCGATGGTTGTCATCATCGCCTGATCGTCCCGGCCGGCACGCACCAAAAGCATATTGAGTACCGCGACCAGAATCCCGATGGCCGCCACTTTAAAGATTAAATCCACACCGTCCATTTTACTTCCTCCTCCGACCCGGCGTATACAAACGCAGTACACCCATCGCTAGATCAGCAAGATCACAATCAGCATACCGCTTAAAAAGCCCAATCCCTGATACAGCTTTCCGTCACGGCGGTACTGCGCCTCCGCGTCCTCCCGGATCAGCTGCAGCTTTGCCTGGGTAAAACGGATGCTGCGCTGCATGCTCTCTGCGTCGCCCTGTCCGGCATAGCGCATCAATTCGCGCAGGGCGTCAACCTCTGCACTTTGAAGGCACAAATCCCTGCCGCACCGCCCGATCGCGGCGTTAAACGCATCCTCCGGGGTACGCCCCGGATCCTTCATCAATAGCGTACCGGCTGCGCTGAGCAAGGCGCACACGCCTCCCGGCTGCTTGGCAGCAAGGCAGAGCGCCCTTGCAAACGGCATGGACAAAAAGCCGATATGAAAAACCAGCCTGGAGAGCACCGCCTCCGCCTCCCGGATCTGCGCCGTCCTTGCTCTGAGCCTTAACGCATAAGAAAACCCGACATAGCCGCACCCCAGCACAACCACCGCACAAAGCGCCAGCCGTATCATAATTCAACGGATTTGGTATAGGTCACCGAATCCATAGTCGAAAAATCCCGCCGCATGAAAATGGCCTTTTGAAAAACGCCGTCCTCAAACAACGGCCGAAGCACGGGGCGGCGCATAACCTCATCCAGATTGGATCCATGCGTGGTTGCGATGATCGAAACCCCCGTTCCGTGCGCAAGACGGATGGCCGCCACATCCTCTTCACAGGCGATCTCATCGCTGATGATGACCTTGGGCGACATGGTGCGCAGCAGCATCAAAATCGCCTCTGCCTTGGGCGCATTGTCAATGACGTCCGTCTGTGCGCCAATCTCGTTTTGCGGCACGCCCTGATACAGGGCGGCAAGCTCTCCCCGGTCATCGGCAACCCCGGTCTTAAAGCCCCGGTTAGAAACCTGGCGCATCACATCGCGGATCAGCGTTGTTTTTCCCATTTGCGGCGGCGAAATAATCAGCACACTGTCAACCCGGCTGCCGTACACAATACTGTCCATAATGTTGTCTGCCGCGCCGAGAATTTCGTGCGCCACCCTGAAATTCAGCGAACTGACCTCCCGAAACGTTTTGATTTTTCCTTCCTCCGTGACCGTTTTTCCGCATATCCCCACACGATGACCCCCTTTAAGGGTAAGAAACCCCTGACGGATTTCATCCATGTGGGCATAGACCGAATTTTCACAAATGGCCGCGTAGGCGCTTTGCACCTCCTGCTGCGAAACATGGTATGCATCTTCTTCATGATTGGTAATCCCTCCTGCCGGCGTTAAAAAACAGCTTTCTCCCCAGATTCCCAGCGTCAGCGGTGCGCCGGCGCGGATCCGGATTTCCTCGATTTCCAGCCAGTCATCCAGCGCCGCATGCGCCACCTTCTTTTGAATCTCCTTGGGAAGATAGGGCAAAACGCTGATGATTCTCGGCTCCTTCATGGTTATCACCTCTTTGGTTTTCGCTTTTATAGGATTGTATGAGGCTTTGTCCTCATTTAGAACCGTTTGCAATATGCAAAAAGCGCCGCAAACGCGCGGATTCTGTTTTTTATGCGCCAAAGTGTCTCTCTTTCTGCTATTATAAAAGAAAAACGGAAAAAATTTTTTAAGATGTGAAACTTTTTAA
>CAVGTH010000089.1:0-1127 GCA_963632045.1 Roseburia faecis
CGATGGCGCGCTCCAGCGCACCGGACTCTGCGTCCAGCCAGTTTTTTATCTGTTATGAAAGTGCACCGCATTTGGACGGAAATTATGCGGCTTTCGGCCGGGTGATTTCGGGGATGGAAACGGTCGATGACTTTTTGAAGATTCCGCGTGACAATAACGATAAGCCGCACACGCCGATTGTGATTGCGTCCATGGAGATTGTAAAAGAATAAAAGAAAAGTGCAGCTTAAGGGTAACCGAAAGCTGCACTTATTTTATGGAAAAAAATGAAAAAGGAAAGGTCAGAAAATTTTTTAAAAATTTTTTGAATTTTTTTGAAAAACCCCTTGACAAACAAGAATAAGGTGCTATAATATAGACAAAGGTCAAAGAAAGTCAAAGTCAAAAACGAAAATTGATTTTTCGGAAAGAGGGGTTTGGTGATGGAAAAGTGAAGCTGAGTAATTTAATAGAAAGCTGGATTAAGGAGACGATGCTGGAACAAGACGGCGCGGTAGAACTGAAACGGAATGAGCTTGCCAGTCACTTTAATTGCGTGCCCTCACAAATCAATTATGTGATTGCAACACGGTTTTCTCCGGAGCGGGGATACATCGTGGAGAGCCGGCGGGGCGGCGGCGGATATATCAAGATTACCAGAGTCGTGCCCAAGGAAGGAAATCAGCTGATGCACGCGATAAACAGTATCGGCGATCGGCTGACGTACCAGGATGCAAGGGCTTTGATTCAAAATTGTTATGACTATGATTTAATGAGTCAAAAAGAGGCAAGAATGATTTTAGCGGCACTGAGTGAGCGATCCATTCCCATTGCACAGCCGCAGCAGGATCTGCTGCGGGCCAAGATTTTAAAGAATGTGTTATTGACACTAGTCTAGGAGGAATGATTTATGAAATGTCAAAAATGTCAGGTAAGAGAAGCAACCAATCATATTACAGAGATCATCAACGGTCAGAAACAGGAATTGCACCTGTGTCAGGAATGTGCGGCACAGTCTCCGGAATTTCAGGAGATGAAGGCCGGGCTTGACTTTGGAATCGGCGACTTTTTGGGCGGCCTGTTCGGCGGAAAGCAAAAGACCCTGTCCTCTGAAAACACGATGCGGCAGGATTTGGAGTGTCCGGTAT
>CAVGTH010000089.1:1137-7631 GCA_963632045.1 Roseburia faecis
TCACATGCCGTTTGAAGAATTTTTACAAAAAGGCCGTCTCGGCTGCGGCGAATGTTACAGCGTTTTTCGGAATCGGCTGGAGCGGCCGCTCAGACAGATTCACGGTACCTGCGAGCATGTCGGCAAAGTGCCGAGCCGTCTCGGCGGAAAGCTGCAGATCGGCAGAAAGATTGCCAAACTGGAAACCGAACTGAGTGCGGCGGTTTTAAAACAGGATTTTGAAAGAGCCGCAGAACTGAGAGATCAGATCCGCGACTTGAAAGAAAAGGAAAAGAAGGAACAAAAGGGGGCGTAGGATATGTGGTATACAGAATGCGGAAAAGACGGCGATGTGGTACTCTCGTCCAGAGTGCGGCTTGCGAGAAACATACAGGGGATTCCGTTTCCGCGCCGTGCCAATGAGGCGCAGCAGGAGGAGGTCTTGTCCCTCTGCCGCAAGGCGATGCTGGAGCGGGAAAATCCGCTCAGGGAAGGAGTCAAGTTTATTGACCTTTCTGTGATGGAGCCGTACGAAAAGCAGGCAATTGCAGAGCGGCACCTGATCAGTCCGCAGATGATGGATAACAGCGTCAAGCGCGGAATACTTCTTAGCGATGACAACCGTCTCTGCATCCTCTTAAACGAGGAGGATCACATCAGAATTCAGGCCATGGAGGCAGGCTTTGACCTGGATGAATGCTTTGAGATGGCAAACAAGGTGGATGACTTTATGGAAGAAACCTTGGATTACGCCTTTGACAAACAAATCGGATATCTGACCTGCTGCCCGACCAATGCCGGTACCGGAATGCGCGCCTCGGTGATGGTACATCTTCCGGCGCTGACCATGACGGGAACGATTAACCGTGTGATTGACTCGCTGGCGCAGCTCGGTATTACCGTGCGCGGCATCTTCGGCGAGGGCTCTAAGGCGACCGGAAACCTGTACCAGATTTCCAATCAGTTAACCTTAGGGGCTTCGGAGACAGATATTTTGGAAAAGTTTAAGCAGATTGTCGGAGAGGTCGTGGAAAAAGAGCGAGAGGTGCGCGGACGTCTGTATCAAAAGGATCGGTATCAGCTGGAGGATCGGCTGATGCGCTCCTACGGCGTTTTGCGCTACGCGGTAAAGCTTTCGTCCGAAGAGGCGATGAAACGGCTTTCCGATGTACGTATGGCAGTTGAACTTGGTATTGTCAAAGATACCACGCTGGAGAGACTGAACAGTATGATTTATGAGATTCTGCCGGCCAACATCATGAAGGATTATAACCTGACCGATGCGGCGGAGCGGGATCTCAAACGTGCAGAAATTGTACGGGAAAGGATGTGTGTATAATGTTTAGAGATCGTTTAACAGAATGTGCAAAAGCAGCAATTTCCGATGCGGCAGAGGCTGCATTGGAGATGGGACACGATTATGTCGGCACCGAGCATTTGCTGGTCGGCTTAATCCGTGAAAAGGACGGCGTAGCCGGCAAAATCCTGGAAGCGAACGGGCTTACCGATGAAGCCGTGATGAACCGGATCGCCGAGATGGTCGGAACCAAACCGCCGATTGCTGAAGGGCAGCCGGAGGCAACGCCGCGCACCAAGCGTGTCTTTGAACACAGTTATATTGAGGCACAGCGGCTGGGACACAGTTATGTCGGCACCGAGCATTTGCTGATTGCGATGCTGCGTGAGAGCGAGAGTTTTGCGGTACGGATTCTGCGCGAGCAGGGCATTGAGCCGCAGAACCTGTATCAGGATATTATTCAGCTTTTGCGTGAGGGCGGCGGCGAACCGAGTGAGGAAAATGTACCGCACAGCACCGGCAGCCGCGGCGGAAAGGGCGGCAACACGCCGACTTTGATGAAGTTCGGCCGTGATCTGACTGCGATGGCAAGAGAAAATAAACTGGATCCTGTCATCGGCCGTGATGAGGCCATTGAACGTGTGGTACAGATCCTCAGCCGGCGTACCAAGAACAATCCATGCTTAATCGGCGAACCGGGCGTTGGTAAAACGGCGGTGGCAGAGGGACTGGCAGAAAAGATTGTCAGCGGCCGTGTGCCGGAAATCCTGAAAAATAAGCGGGTTGTGGCACTCGATATGTCCTCGATGATTGCCGGGGCAAAGTACCGCGGCGAATTTGAGGAGCGTCTCAAAAAGGCACTGGAGGAAATCAGTAAGGACGGAAATATCATCCTGTTTATTGATGAATTGCACACCATAGTGGGTGCCGGTGCGGCAGAAGGCGCGATTGACGCTGCAAACATCTTAAAGCCGGCGCTTGCCAGAGGCGAACTGCAGGTGATCGGCGCAACAACGCTGGAAGAATACCGTAAGTATATTGAAAAGGATGCGGCTTTAGAGCGCAGATTCCAGCCGATTACCTTAAATGAGCCGAGCATTGAGGAGAGTATTCAGATTCTGAAGGGAATCCGCGATAAGTACGAGGCACACCATCGGGTAAAGATTACCGATGAAGCCATCGAGGCGGCGGTTAACCTTTCGGTACGGTATATCTCGGATCGGTTTTTGCCGGATAAGGCCATCGACCTGGTGGATGAGGCGGCGTCCAGACTGCGGATCAAGAACATGACGGCTCCGCCGGATGTCAAGGACATCGAAGATCAGATTGACGCCGTGAAGAAGGAAAAGGAGGCCGCTATCACCGTACAGGAGTACGAGCGTGCCGCAAAGCTGAGAGATGAAGAAAAAGAGTTGCAGGCAAAACTGGACGCACAGAAAAAGAACTGGGAAGAAAATGCGTCCGCTGCCAAAGCGGTTGTGACCGAAGAGGAGATCGCAGAGATCATCTCGATGTGGACGGGAATTCCGGTTAAGACACTGGAGGAGACAGAGAGCGAACGGCTGCTGAAGCTGGAAGAAATTCTGCATCAGCGTGTGGTAGGACAGGACGAGGCCGTCAAGGCGGTTGCCAGAGCCATTCGCCGCGGACGTGTCGGGTTAAAGGATCCGAAACGGCCGACCGGTTCCTTCATCTTCTTAGGGCCGACCGGCGTTGGTAAGACCGAGCTTTCCAAGGCTTTGGCCGATGCGATGTTCGGCGATGAGGACGCGATGATTCGTATCGACATGTCAGAATACATGGAAAAGCATGCGGTATCCAGACTGGTTGGGTCGCCTCCCGGATATGTCGGCTATGACGAGGGCGGTCAGCTGACCGAAAAAGTGCGCAGAAAGCCGTATTCCGTCATCTTGTTTGACGAGATCGAAAAGGCGCACCCGGATGTGTTTAACATCCTGCTGCAAATCCTGGACGACGGCATTCTGACCGATTCGCAGGGACGGCGTGTGGACTTTCGAAACACTGTCATCATCATGACTTCAAACCTTGGCGCACGGCAGATTACTTCACGCAAGAGACTGGGATTTTCGGCCGGCGACAGTGAGAATGAAGAGCGCGATTATGAGACCATCAAGTCGGAGGTTATGGCTGAGGTCAAGCAGGCATTCCGTCCGGAGTTCTTAAACCGTATTGATGAGATCATTGTGTTCCATCAGCTGAGCAAGGAAAACATCAAAGAGATTGCTGCAAAGCTGCTTGCACAGTTAAAGAGCCGGCTGGCAGACAATAAAATTGATGCAACCTTCTCGGATGAAGCGGTAGAAAAGATTGCCGATGAAGGGTTTGATCCGGTTTACGGAGCGCGTCCGCTCCGCCGGGCAATCCAGAGCAAGATTGAAGATCGCATCGCTGAGGAAATGCTGGAGGGCAAGGTCAAAGCAGAGGATCATATCGAGGTTACGGTAGAGGACGGTAAATTTACCTGTGTTCCCAAGACCGAGTAAAAAATAAGGGCATCGCAAACGCGATGCCCTCATTTTTGTTATCATTCCAATTATTCTGCGGTGGAGGCAAGTGCTGCGCCGATGATGCCGGCGTCGTTAAACAGTGTTGCAATTTTAATTTGCGTCTGCTCCATGTCCTTGGAATAAACGTACTTTGCCACATATTCCTGCACCGGCTTTAACAGGTAGTCGCCCTCCCGGCTGATGCCGCCGCCGATTACCAAAACCTCCGGCTGGAAGATGTTGATGACGCTGGTAATGCCGTCTGCCACATAGCGCAGATAGGTATCGACCACTTCTTTTGCGGTGCTGTCGCCGGCCTTTGCCGCGTCAAAAGCAGTTCTTCCGCTGGCGGTGCCGTCCTCTTTGAGATAGTCCTTCATCAGACTGTCCGGATTGGCGCGAAGCGCATCTTCCGTCTGACGGATCAGAGCGGTGACCGACGCATAAGATTCCCAGCAGCCATGGTTGCCGCAGGTGCAGAGAACGCCGTCATGAACCAAAGTAAAGTGACCGATCTCGCCGCCGGCACCGTTAAAGCCACGGTAAATCTTTTTGCCAAGAACGATACCGCCGCCGACGCCGGTTCCTAAGGTGACTGCAACAAAGCTGTCTGCACCGCCGCCGTTGACAATGTACTCGCCAAAAGCAGCTGCGTTGGCATCGTTTTCCACCGTCATGGGGATACTCGGATAATACTTTTTCAGTTCCGGAATAATGGGAACATGATGCCAGTGTAAGTTGTTGGCGTAGATAATTTCACCGGCTGCGTTATCGATGGAACCGGGGCTGCCGATGCCGATGCCCTGGATATCCTCCATGGTGCAGCCGCCAAGTTCCGCAACCTCTTTGCAAAGTTCTGCCATATCGCGCACGATCTCCTGATAGGGACGGTCGGAGTCTGTGGGACGGGAGGCCTGCTGTACAACCTTGGGGGTATCGTCTACCAGACCGACTGCTATATTGGTGCCGCCTAAGTCAATTCCTATATACATAATGATTTCCTCCATAAAATTAGTTTCTGATGATAATCCTACGCTCTTCATTATACTTCTTTTTCGTGCGTTTGTAAATAACTATTTTACAAGATTTGCACATAATTTTATAAAATTTTCCCATACTAAGCATGAGGTGAATGCGTTGATTTTAACGGTTTTGCGTACTATTATTATGTATTTTTTTGTCGTACTCACGCTGCGGCTGATGGGAAAGAGACAGATCGGTGAGCTGGAGGCATCGGAACTGGTGGTAACCATTGTCATCTCCGAGATTGCGGCGATGCCGATTACCAATCTCGGCGTACCGCTGATGGGGAGTATTCTGGCGATTTTGATCCTTTTGATTTTAGAAATTTGCCTGTCCTACGCCGCCTATCGTAATCTGAACATACGCACTTTTTTGTACGGACGGCCCAGCATGTTTTATCAAAAAGGCCGTCTCAATCAGGGTGAGATGCAAAAGCAGCGGTTTAATCTCGGTGATTTGATGGAGGAACTGCGCAACAGCGGCGCGGTCAGTCTGGATCAGGTGGATTACGTTTTGATGGAGACCAACGGCAGGGTCAGTGTAATTATGAAAGCGGAAGAAAGTCCGCTGACCCCCAAGGACGTCAATATCAAGCCGGACGCGGTGCGGATGAGTTATGTCATCATCGATAACGGAAATATAGTGGTTTCAAATATGAAGCGCCTGGGGCTTGGGGATGACTGGCTGAGCAAGCAGTTAAAGGCCGCCAATTTAAATCATCCGCGCGATGTTTTTTACCTCAGCTTTGAACAGGACAGCGGAAAGACGGTGCTGATTCCGAAAGAAAAGAAAAAAGGAGGGAGCGCACGATGAGCCGAGTGGTTACGGCGCTTTGTATTTTGGTGTTTACAGCCGGTTTTGTGGGCTTTCATACCTATCAGATTCTGGATCTTGACAAGGATATCAGCGCGATCTGCGACCGGGTGGAAGAACAGTATGAGAGCGAGAATTGGGACCATGTGCAGGATGGCACGAAGGAATTGGAGAGCCGATGGAATCAGAGCCGCTTTTGGGCGTGTCTTACGGTCGATACCGCCGAAATTGAAGAAATCGAAATTTCGCTGCGGCAGAGCATGAAGTATGCCGAGATTCATGCCAAAGAGGATTTTATCGGGGAATTTATCATGTTTCGGATGCAGCTGGCGCATCTGCCGCACCAGGAGGGTTTTAGCATCGAGGAACTGTTGTAAAAACCGCGCACAGACGCTTGACACCGTCCCGTTCCTGTGCTAGGATAATCCCAAGTGATACTTCGATCAGGAAAAAGGAGATGGGACGGATGCATCTTATTATCAGCGGCTGCCTGCTTGGGCTGCGCTGCCGGTTTGACGGCGATTGCCGGCCGCTGCCGGCGGAGCGGATTGCGCAGTTAAAGGAAACCTGGGATCTCATACCCGTCTGCCCGGAGCAGCTCGGCGGTCTTGCGACGCCCAGAGAGCCGTCCGAGCGGCAGGGTGACCGGGTTGTTTCAAAGAGCGGAAAGGATGTCACGGGGCAGTACGTGCGCGGCGCGGAGCAGGCGCTGTGTTTTGCAAAGCTGTTTTCCTGCCGCGCCGCCCTCCTTAAAGAGAAAAGCCCCTCTTGCGGAAGGGGAAGCATCTATGACGGCAGCTTTCAAAAGAGGCTGATTGCCGGAAACGGCGTGACGGCCGAGCTGCTTTTAAAAAATGGTATTTTGGTCTTTGGCG
>CAVGTH010000090.1:0-2772 GCA_963632045.1 Roseburia faecis
ATTCCAATTTGCAGGATAAAAAATTCTTCAAAGGCAAAGCGCTGCCTTGCCGTTTCAAACGCATCCATGCTATCCGGTTGGTGAATCTGAAAAATCGCCTGCTGCACCGGCGGAAATTTAAATTGTTCCCGTACCGGCTGCGGCAAAATCTCAGGGATGGGATCTTCCAAAACCGCAAGCGCATTGCCGATCGCGTCCCGGATATTGCGCTGCGTCAGCCCTGCCGTACAGGGATAGATCGGCATAATCTTTCCGGTGGTGTTGCCGGCACGTGCCGCGCTCTCTGTCACGGGATTAATCATCTCCGGCGTCATGCCGCGAAAAGAGACTTTGCCAAAGAGAACAACTTCTTCATTTTCGCGCAGCATTTTCTCGATATAAGGGGCATTGAACCAGGTCACGGACAAAACGCCGCTGCCGTCCGACATCCGAACCTGGGTCACACGCGCACCGTTTCTTGCACGAAAGGAGCGGATTCCGCCCGCCGGACTGACGCGGACGCAGGCGGTATCGCCCTCTATTAACTCACTGACCGCGCGGACATCGGTACGATCCTCATACGCGCGCGGAAAGTGAAAAATCAAATCCTCGACAGAAAACACACCGAGCTTATGAAACAGCTCGGCGCGTTTTTCTCCGATTCCTTTTACAAACTGAATACGATCGGTTCGTCTCATATTTATTCCACCGCAATAAAGTAGTAGTAGACCGGCTGCCCCCCATAAATCAGGGAAACATCCAGGTATTCATAATGCTTTTTGAGTTCCTGTTCCAAATCCTCTGCCTGTGCCTTTTCGATGCCGTCCCCGTAATAAAGGGTAATCACACCGGCCTCGTCATGAATCATGTGATGCACCAGTTCTTTTGCAACCGTGTTGATATCCTTGCCGGTACAGAGAATCTCACTTCCGCACATGCCCAAAATATCGTTTTTACGGATCTTTACGCCGTCCACGGTAGAATTTCTGGCCGCAAAGGTGATCTGGCCGCACTGCACTGTCCCCATCATTTCCTGCATGGCCGCAAAATTATCCTCTGCGTTCTGATCGGCGTTAAATGCCAGCGCCGCCGAGATTCCCTGCGGAATGTTGCGGCTCGGAATCACGATCACTTTTTGATCGGCAAGCGATTCCACCTGCTGCGCCGCCAGAATGATATTTTTGTTGTTCGGCAGAATAAATACCACATCCGCCGCAATCTCCTGTACCGCATTTAAAAGATCCTGGGTGCTGGGATTCATGGTCTGTCCGCCCTCGACAACCACATCCACACCGATGCTCTCAAAGACTTCCGACAGCCCGTCTCCTGCCGAGACGGCGACCATACCGTATTTTTTTCTGCGTTCCACCGGAGAATCCTCCTGACGGATAATCTCCTCATGCTGGAACTTCATATTATCGATTTTTAGATTCGTCAGTTCGCCAAGCTTTAGCGCCTGCTCGATCACAAAGCCGGGATGATTGGTATGGATATGCACCTTGACAATCTCGTCCTCATCGATCACAAGCATACAGTCCCCTTTGGATCGGATCGCCGCCTTAAACTGGGTGGCCTGCCGCTCCGGGCTTTTATGGATTAAAAATTCGGTGCAGTAGTGAAACTTGATATCCTCCGTTTCAAGCGCCGTATCACGCTTTACCGTGACCGGCTGTGCTGCCTCGGCCGCCGCGTCGTCAAGCGGCACCGGCTTTCCGGAAAGCGCAAGGTATGCCCCCTCCAGCAGCGTCACAACACCTTTGCCGCCGGCGTCAACAACACCGGCTTCTTTTAATACGGGCAAGATTTCCGGCGTTTTCTGAAGGCTCTCATTGGCAGCGTCCAAGATTGCCTTGATGAACTTGACCGGTTTTTTTTGCTTTGCGGCAGCGCCTTCGGCAAATTCCGCCATCTCGCGGACAACCGTTAAGATGGTGCCCTCCGTCGGCTTCATCACGGCGCGGTACGCCGTGTCGCGGCTCATCTGTGCCGCCTGCTTGATCTCTTCAATGCCGATGCTCTCATGCCCATGCACCGCGCCGGCCAGTCCGCGCAGAATCTGCGACAGAATTACGCCGGAATTTCCCCTGGCGTTGCGCAGCGATGATTTTGCTAAAATGTCAATCAGTTCTCCGGCCGGCGTATCCTCGTCCGCACGGAGCGTCTCTGCCGCCGCTGCGCCGAAGGTCATACTCATATTGGTTCCGGTATCTCCGTCCGGGACCGGAAAAATATTCAGGTCATTGATCTGTTTCTTATGGTTTTGCAAATGATTGGACGCTGACGCAATCATTTGACGTATCATTTCGTTTTGCAATACTTCCACGTTGGTTCCTCCTTCTTGTCAGCAACGCCGCCCTCAGTGAACCCGAAGGCTCTCAACATTGACCGTTACGCTGCCGACCTCAAGACCTGTCATTTCTTCAATCTGGTATTTCACATTGCTTTTGATGATGCCGCCCACGGCGCCGATGTTCACACCGTATTCCATAATCACAAAAAGCGCAACATCGACCGTGTTCTCTGTCACCTTCACTTTAATACCGCGATCCATGCTTTCCTTTTTCAGCAGTCTCGCAATGCCGTCCTTACTGCTCCGAACGGCCATTCCCACAACGCCGTAGCACTGTGTGGCCGCAAAGCCGGCAAGCTTTGCAATAACCGCATTGGATATCCTGATGATTCCATATTCATTTTTTACTTCTGCAGACATCTCACGATTCCTCCTTCAAATGAATCCATTTACTTTTCGTCTCAATTGCGCGCCTCTGATCCCGTGCATGACAGGTAAAAAGC
>CAVGTH010000090.1:2782-5446 GCA_963632045.1 Roseburia faecis
TGCTTGCGTGATCAAAAGATCAAACGCCGATTTTTCTCTCTCATCGTCATAACTCATTAAAAAGTCATCCAAAAACAGCGGCTGGGTGCCGTCGCCCATCAGGTCGCAAAGCGCAAGCCGCAGGGCAAAATAAATCTGTTCATAAGTTCCGCGGCTTAAAGACTCCGCCGTGCAAAGACGGCCGTCCCGATCAAAAAGCCGCATCCGATATTCTTCCGACACCTTAACGTCACGGTATTTTCCCTTTGTCAGCACCGAAAGATTCTCATTGACCTTTTCGTTGACAAACGGTGTAAAATCCGATTTCCGCCTTTGATAAACCTCTGTAAATACCGTCATCGCAAGTTCTGCGGCGCGGTACCGTTTTTCTTCTTCCTCAATTTGTGCCTGAACCTGCAAGAGTTCGGTTTCCGCATCGGCCGGCGTACGCTGCGCGGTATAAACGTAGCTGAGTTTTCCCTCAACCTCTTTGATCGCAGTCGCGCAATGCAGCACCGTCTCTTGCAGCCGCCCGATATCCTCATCAAGAGAAAGCGCGGCAAGTTCCCGTCCCTGTTCTGACTGCGCGGCCGCCGCCTCCATCTCCTCACGGAATTTTTCGGCGTCCTCGCCCTCCATCAGGGAGGCATAGGTGTTTTTGTAACTCTCCGCCTCCATTTTTGCCTGTCTGCACTGCTGAAATCCGTTTCGCAAATCTTCGACCGTCTCACAGCCGTACGGCGCAAGCAGTTTCTCTAAGGCGTTTTGCAGCGTCTCTTTCTCTCTCTTTTTTTCTTCTTCCCCGGCAGTGATCTGCTGCAGCAAATCCTCCTGTTCTTTTTCTTTTTTCTTCGCGCTTTGCATCCGATAAAACCCGACTGCGGACGCCAAAACGCCTGCCGCACCGAACAATGAAGTCAAAGCCGCCCAAAGGCTTGGGCGAAGAATCGCAAAGACGAGTGCAAGCAGAATCAGCAGGGCGCCGGCGAGCATAAGGCGGCCGCCCTTTTGCAGAGATTTTCTTTGCAGTTCCTTTTGTTGTTTTGCCTGCTCTTTATCATACTCCATTCGATCCGATCGGTCAAGTGTTTCGTATGTTTTTTTTAAGGATTCGGCATGCTGTACGTCGCTCTCTTTAAGATTTTGAAATGTTTGGTATGCCGCGCGGCTTTCTGCCTGCTGCGCCAGGCTTTTCATTTTTTCTGCCTGCTGCCACTTTTTAAGCCTTGCGTCCAGCTGCAAAAACCGCTGCTTTTTTTGCTGCAGATCCTGCAATCTTTCAAGTTCGGCTTTTGCGTCTGCGCTTTCTTTCTGTAACTGTAAAAGCCGCTCCTGTTCCGCCTCTCTCTGCCGCATCGAGGAGATCAGATGGTAGCGTTCCCGCAATAATTCCTCTTTTTTCTGCCAAAGGCGGTCAATGGTGCCGGGATTGCTGCGCTTATCCTTGGCCTTTCGCGATCTTTTTTCCTTTACGAGATCTGCAAGGACGCGATCTGCCGAGATATCTTCTTCTCCGGTTTGGATCAGATTGAGAAGTCGTTTGCTGATTTCACCGTCCGCACCGCCGATGTCGGCACCGCCCTGGCGCAGCCAAAATGTCTTTTCAAAAATATGCTCCGGCACATGCAAAATCTGCTCGCCTAAGTTTTTTTCAGCATGTTCCGTGAGTTTTTCGCCGGTTGCGGCGTCCATCACGAGCGTTTTGTCTCCGGCGGCCGTCTTTCCGAACCGCCGCCATATCGTGATTTCCTTTCCGTCTGCGTTTAACCTTAGCGTTCCCTCGGCGTATTTCTGATCCCAAGGGATCATGCGTTCCCGCTCCTTGACGCCGCGATCGTCCTTTTTGGATCCCGACACGCCGTAAAGCATCACCTTTAAAAATAACTGAATCGTCGATTTTCCGGCCTCGTTCTCGCCGTAAAGGACGGTAAGACCGTCCGATAACTTTTGCGACCAATTTTCAAATTTTCCAAAATGCGTGAGTGTCATCTCTGAAAAATATATCATTGTTTTGATCCTCCGCCCATGGCGCCAAGTCCGATCTGAAGCGCAAGATATCCGACCTCTTTTTCTTCGTCCGGCATTTGTTCGATCCTCGCAAGCATCGCGGCGGCAAAATCACCGCGCAGCGAATGTTCACGCATGACATCCTCGATCGCATCGCCCATCTTTGTCTCATTTTTTACGGACAGGTAAAATGCGGAATCTTTGCACGCTTCCTCCAAAAGATCGGTATTCACCCACGAAAAATCGCCGCTGCCGCTCAGGCGTATCTGATAGCAGTCATCCCGTCCGCCGCATTCCTTCATGGCCGACCGCAGCGCCTCTTCCAGCGCAACACTGTCCCTAATCTTTGAGATGTCCGGCGCTATATCCCAAAACCGGCGGCGGCAGCAGGAAACCCATGTAAGACTTACACTGCCCTTTTCCGCCTCGCCTTCGTAATAGCCGCAGTCTCCCGTCTCGTCAAAGCCGCGCCCCTCCGGAATCCCCGGATAGGCATACCAGGTATTTTGGCACCGCTGCGGCTCACTCTTTCGGTGGATATGACCGAGTGCAATATAATCGGCGCCGGACAACGCGATATCCTGTTTTGTGATTGGATGATACACGCTCTCCGTCCCGGTTGTTACAACCTCGCCGTGTACAACCGCAATGTTACACCAATCCGGCGCGACAGAGAGG
>CAVGTH010000090.1:5456-7245 GCA_963632045.1 Roseburia faecis
TCGGCTTTTCGAAAAGCTGACTCCGTGGATGCGGGTCTTTCTCTTTGGAAAATCAAAATATTCCATTTGGGTGGAAAAGATATGCACGTTCTCGCCCCACGCAATCGTACGGTACGGTGATGTCTCGGTATACGGGTCATGATTTCCGGCCGCGATAAAAATCTCGGTATCGGGGATTTCGGAAAACGCGCGCTGCAAAAAAGAAGCGGTTTCCAAAGATACGAATTCCCCGTCAAACAAATCGCCGCTGATGAAGAGAAAATCCTTTTTTTCGGCGGCGCGCACAATCGTCTGAAATGTCTGCATCAGTTCTTTTCGGCGGAGCTGCATCTGCTTTTGGGTGAAACGCGCCGAAAACGGCGTATCTAAATGAATATCCGCAGTATGAATAAAACTTGGCATCTGATCCCCTCCCCGCCGCATCAATTTCTTTTTTATTTTAACAAAATCTGTCTTTTAAGTCAAGGGCTGCCGCCCGACTTTAGGTATAAGAGACGAAGATTTGGCTTGAAAACCGATCTGATTTGTGATATGATAAATTTATGAGGTGATTCATGATGAAAATATCCACCAAAGGCCGTTATGCGCTGCGCATGCTTGTCGATCTTGCGGAGCACCAGAGCAGCGACTATACCGCACTGAAAGATATTGCAAGCCGGCAAGGCATCTCCAAAAAATATTTGGAACAGATTGTCCCCATGCTCAATAAATCCGGGGTTCTTCTCACCAACCGCGGCTCTATGGGCGGTTACAAGCTGGCAAAAGCACCGGATCAATATACTGTGGGTGACATTCTCCGCATTACGGAAGGGAGCCTTGCGCCGGTCAGCTGCCTGGAAAATGGCGCAACCCCCTGCGAACGCAGCGACACCTGTGCAACATATGCGCTCTGGCAGGGACTTGACCGCGTGATTTCCGAATATTTAGACAGTGTCACACTGCAAGATTTGCTCGATCAGCAAAAATCCCTGTATGCCAACAATTACAGCATCTGACTTCGTCTGCTCTTTTCGCGACGGCGCTTATTTCGGCGGCGCCTGATACAGATCGCAGTTTTCCTCGTGCGACACAATCACGCCGATCGCCTGAAGATAGGAATAAATGATGGTTGTGCCCACAAACTTCATGCCCCTTTTTTGCAAATCCGAAGAGATTGCATCGGATAGCGCCGATCTTGTCTCCTGTGTCTCATAAAAAATGCGACCCTTGGTAAACGTCTTTAAATAACTGTAAAACGAACCGTATTCCGCTGCAATCGCGCGGAATATTTTTGCATTTTGGATGCTTGCCCGGATTTTTAACCGATTACGTATGATCCCAGCGTTTTCCATTAGCTCCTGCACTTTATCTTCTCCGTAGGCGCAAACCTTTTCCAAATCAAAATGATCGTAGGCCAGATAAAAGTTTTCTCTCTTATTTAAAACGCATTCCCAGGATAAACCTGCCTGGAACGATTCCAGCACAAGCATCTCAAACAAATACGCGTCATCGCATCGCAAAACGCCCCACTCGGTATCGTGATACGCTACGTATTTGGGATTTTTTAAATTACACCATGCACACCGCCGCATTCGCCATCTCTCCTTAGCATAAAATTCATGCATTTGATACCAGGCACACAGTATACCATAAATGAAAAGAGAAAGCAACGCCCCGGCTGCTTTCGTTAGTGTCAAGTAAAAGTTGGCAAATTTTTCACTGAATTTTTGAACAACTTAAACAGATAGTATTGCAGCGTTTCCGTCACCGTTGACCGTTACTGCGATAAAATGCGTATCACAAACACACC
>CAVGTH010000091.1:0-7227 GCA_963632045.1 Roseburia faecis
GGTTTATCTCATAACAAAATATTCTGGAATGTAACACATCTATTGTAAACCTACAATTATTTTAGGAAAAAAGAAAAATACTGCTTGCAATTTTTGGCCGCATCTGCTATCATAGAAAGGTATGCAAACTTTGCTGAAGTATTGACATAGAAATGAGGAATGTGTATGCCAACCAAAGTTGTTATCGGCGCGCAGTGGGGCGACGAAGGAAAGGGAAAGACCATCGACATTTTAGCCGAAAAGGCCGATGTCGTAGTCCGCACCTCCGGCGGCAACAACGCCGGACACACCATCGAGGCGGACGGGGTTACCTATAAGCTGCATTTATTGCCCTCCGGCATTTTAAACCCAAAAACACTGAATATCATCGGCACCGGCGTAGTGATTGATCCCAAGGTTCTTTTGGAAGAGATCGACGGGATGAAGGCGCGCGGTATCGATACGAAGAATCTGAAAATTGACGCACGCGCTCACGTGATTATGCCGTACCATATTGTTTTAGACGGTCTTTCTGAGGCGGCGCGCGGAGAGAGCAGTATCGGCACCACCAAAAAGGGCATTGGCCCCTGCTACATGGATAAGACCGAGCGCTGCGGTATTCGGATGTGCGATTTGATTCAGCCCGACATCTTTGCAAAGCGCGTCCGCGAAAACCTTGCCATCAAGAATAAAATGATTACTCTGGTATACGGCGGCGAGGCAATTGACCCCGAAGCAGTGATTGCGGAGTACAGTGAATACGCCAAGCGGCTCGCGTCCTATGTGACTGACACGACACCGATTTTGTATCAAAGCATCAAAGACGGAAAAGAAGTTCTTTTTGAAGGGGCGCAGGGCATTCTGCTGGATTTAGACCTTGGCACCTATCCTTATGTGACCTCTTCTCACCCCATCTCCGGCGGCGTGTGTGTGGGCAGCGGTATCGGCCCTACCCTGATTGATGAATGCATTGGCATTTTAAAAGGGTATACGACCCGCGTTGGCAACGGCCCGTTCCCGACGGAATTAAATGATGAAGTCGGCGAGGCAATCCGTCAGAAGGGGCATGAATTCGGCACCACCACCGGCCGTCCCAGACGTACCGGCTGGTTTGACGCCGTAATTGCAAAGTACGCGGTACGTACCAGTTCTCTGACCTCGGTCGTACTGAACAAGATTGATCCCCTGGGCGGCCTTGACAAGATCAAGATTTGCGTCGCTTATGAAAAGGACGGCCAGGTTACCACCGACTTTCCTCCTACGCTGGAGGAATTGGAAAGATGCAAGCCGATTTATGAAGAAATGGATAGCTGGAGTGAGGATATCAGCCAGATTAAGGAATTTTCTAAGCTTCCGATTGCCGCGCAGAAGTATATTTTGCGCGTGGAAGAATTATGCGGCTGCCGCGTAGCCTCTGTCGGCGTTGGCCCCGGCCGGGATCAAAACATTGACCGCTAAAGTAGCCGAAACGGCGAACCGTACAATTTTACTTGCCCACAGGTAAAATTCAATTTCTATTCATGTGGGCAGAAAGGTGATGGATACTATGGCTGCAGCTACACCGTCTGAAACACCAAAAAAGACTTCCCGCGCAAAAAAGGCGGACAAAACACCGAAGGAACCGCAGATTTTAACCTATAACGGTAAGCCTTTGGTTCGCTCCGGAAACATGATTTACTACGGCAACCCGGAGGACAAATATGTTGTGACTTTCCGTCTGGAGGAGCAAACTCCGCTGGAGGATCTGCAGATTGCCAAACGCGTTATCATTGAACTGAAAACGAATGAAGGCAAAAAGTCCAGACTGATTCGTCAGGCCGAGCGTGACGGATTATACAAGGCACTGGACATCGGCATCTTTTGGTTAGAACAAGCCTTGGAAAACGGTTAAAACAAAGAGGGACGCGGCTGCGTCCCTCTTTTACTTTTAGTCCTTATTTCTTTCTCCGCGCCGCTGCAGCCAGTCGCGCAGCAGCTTTTTATATTCCTCTGCCTGCCGTGCGGCAGCAGCCCGCTTTAGATTCGGATACGCTTTAAAAATACGTTTTCTGCCCGGCTCTGTCCTTAAAAGCAGTGCGTATAAATCCAATAAAAATTCCGACTTATTCTGCAAATATTGATCCCGCTTTTCCGCACGGAAATCCTCTACGCCAACCTTGAGTTCTTCCCCCTTTTCCATCGTTTGCAATACCTTATCGGAGATTCCGCTCCCCACATCGTCGGAAAACTCTTTCAGCTTTCCGCTGACCGTCTCCACCATCTTCATCGCCTTGCGGAACCGTCTCAGATTCTCAACCGTTGACGCAAAGTCAATCAATAAAATATCAAGAAAAACAAAAAGCAGGGGCAAGCCAATCCACCGCGGCATCCATGCAACGACCGCCGCAACCGCCGGATGCACCAGCCGCACAACCACAACGCAGGCCACGCCCCAAAGCAGCGAAAACGTCAGACAAATGTACCCTCTGAGATTGAGCGGCTGGTTGGAATAATCCCACCAATGCTCATGATACACCTTATCTAAAACGTAGCCGGTCAAAAATTCCAATGCAGAGGTCAGAATGACCGCGCCGACAAACAGAATCGGCAGCCGATCCTGAATCGGCGCCAGACAAAATACCACAATACAAACGCCAAAGCCGTAGATCGGACACACCGGCCCGTTTAAAAAACCGCGGTTTACAAACTTATTAAGTTTTACCGCCGCATAGGCCACCTCGGCACACCAGCCAAGGCAAGCGTAAATCAGCAGATACCAAAGATAAAAATAAAGCTGCTCCATCCAAATCTCTCCGTTTCCCGTGCAATCCCTTTTTTCTATTATACAAAAAGATTAAAAAAGTGTCAAGAATCGTCTTTCCCCTCCGTCTGTGTCCGGGCGGATTTTTAAAAAATTGCCGCCAAATCGGAATAAAGGAAACAAGCACACAATATATTGGTATAAACGAAGCACCATTCTAAGGAGGATGAATATGGATAGCTACAATAATATCTACCGGGATATCGCCAACCGGACCCAGGGCGATATTTACATTGGGGTCGTGGGGCCGGTTCGCACCGGGAAATCCACCTTTATCAAAAACTTTATGGATATGGTGGTCATTCCGAGAATGGATAACGACTTCAAACGGAGCCGCGCCATGGATGAGCTTCCGCAAAGCGCCGCCGGAAGAACCATCATGACCACGGAGCCAAAGTTTATTCCCAACGAGGCCGTCGAAATTTCCATCGGGGACTCCGCACAGTTTAAGGTAAGAATGATCGACTGCGTTGGTTATATCGTTGACGGCGCCAGGGGTTATATCGAGGACGAAATGCCGCGGATGGTAATGAGTCCTTGGTCTGACGAGCCGATTTCCTTTGCCGAGGCGGCCGAGATCGGCACGCGCAAGGTGATCGCCGAGCATTCCACGGTCGGCATCGTGATTACCACAGACGGCAGTATCACCGATATTCCGCGCGGCGACTACGTCGATGCCGAAGAACGGGTTATCCGGGAGCTTACCGAGCTGAACAAGCCGTTTGTCGTTGTGATGAACTGCGTTGACCCCAACGCGCCGCAAACCAGAGAATGCTGCACGGCGCTGCGCAAAAAATTCGGCGTCTGTGTCATCGCACTCAATTGTATGCAAATGACGGAGCAGGATGTCAATAATCTGATGCAGCAAATTCTTTACGAATTTCCGCTGATTGAGGTAGGAATCCGGATCCCGAAATGGATTCTTTCTCTGGAGGACAGCAATCCCCTAAAGGCCGGCATCGGAGACACCGTCTTTGACCATGCAAAGCATGTCCGAAAGATCGCGGATGTTATGGAATTTCCCGATGCCCTGCGCGACTGTGAATACATCGAAAGCGCACAGGTTTCTAAAATGGATGCCGGCGCCGGCCGTGCCGAAATCGAAATTACGGTGCCGGAACCGTTGTTCTACAAAACCGTACAGGAGCAAACCGGATTTTCTATTGAGGATAAGCAAGAAATGCTGCATCTCATGCGCACACTTTCCGCAATGAAAAAGGAATATGACAAGGTTGCCTCTGCATTGCAGGAGGTAAAGCAAAAGGGCTACGGCATTGTAACTCCATCTATGGATGAACTCACCCTGGAAGAGCCGGAAATTGTCAAACAAGGCAGCCGCTTCGGCGTACGCCTGAAGGCAAGCGCACCGTCCATCCATATGATACGGGCGGATATTGAAACAGAGGTCAGCCCGATTGTCGGCACCGAGCGGCAATCGGAAGAACTGGTACACTACCTGCTCAATGAGTTTGAAAGCGACACCAAAAAAATATGGGAATCCAACATCTTTGGAAAATCTCTGCACGAATTGGTGAACGAGGGACTGCACAACAAATTGTATCGGATGCCCGATGACGCACAGATGAAGCTGCAGGAAACCCTGCAAAAAATCATCAACGAGGGCAGCGGCGGCATGATCTGCATTATCCTTTAACGCCGCCTTTCATACGGTTTTATCTGGATAGCGTGTAAGGAATTTCCTTACACGCTATCTATGCAGGTGCACATTTTTGCACCTTCCAAGCATAACATCTCCATAATGCTACATACCACCGCGGTTTTTGCAATCCCTTTTCAAAGACGCAGCAGAACCCGCAAATAAGTTTTGAAAAAAACACAAAAAGCCCTTGACATTTTTGAAAAATCTGCTATAATAATAGTGTTGCAGATTTGATGCATAAAATGGTAGAATCTGCACATCCTAAATATAATATATTCCTCTATAGCTCAGTTGGTAGAGCATGCGGCTGTTAACCGCAGGGTCGTTGGTTCGAGTCCAACTGGAGGAGCCAGAAAAAGCGGTCAAAATAGATGTAATCTGTTTTGACCGCTTTCTTATGCGTTTTTTAGCATTTTTGAAAATTTCGATTTGACTAAAAAACAGTAGATGCACTATAGCGTTTGACCGGACTTGAGCCGGGGACGATCTCGCAACGGGTTAGTTTGTCAATTTGTCATATTTTTTCTGTATTCTCTTGGTGTCATTTTTGTGACGGTCTTGAATTGTTTCATAAATTGAGTATCGTAGCTATAATTGAGTGTGTTTGAAATTTCTGAAATCGAATAGTTTGTTGAATTCAACAATTGCTTTGCATATTGTATTCGACTCAAAATCACATCGTTAATCGGTGTAGTATTAAAATATTGTTTATATAAATGTGAAAAATGTGAAATACTCAAATTGCTTTTATGAGCTAAACTTTCAATGGTATATTTTCCGGTTGGATAGCTATATATCATACGTCTTATAGTTGCAAGCTCGTTATAATAAAGCAATTTAGAATTGTCGGTCAAACTGATTTCCATATATTTTTTTAAAAATGCAGTTAATAAATCACTTAATAATGAATTGTAAGAATTTGTATTGTTTAGGTGAAATTCATTACTCATAAGATTTATAATATTTTCAAAAAAACACAAAGACGGTATATGATAGAATTTATTGCTTGTTATTCCGGATGAACGAAATAGCAAATCTTCATCCTTGTTTAGTGAAAATGATATCCAGTCATTTGTATAATCATCGTCTATCGCACCGAAAAATTGCGGAGTTCCTTTATCAAAAAAGATGATTGATTTTTGATGAAGAAAATTTTTATCGCAATTGTCGAGATAATATGCCTTGGAACGTATGATTAAAAAAAGATAATAATCTAACCCTTGAGGTCGTGATATTTGAAAGTTTCTGTCATGGTGAAAATCGTATCCTATTGATATAAATTCCATTTTCTTCTCCTAATTTGCAGTATTTGATAGTTTTATAATATTGTAACATATTGAAAAAACAATTGTCAAATGTTAAAATTAATAAAACAAGCTTGTAAGAAATATTTGCGAAGGGAAGAAAGTGAATGTATAAATATGGCAAAAAATTATTTAGGGGCGGAGATGCTTTTCTACTCAAACATGATGGCATTTATTATGTTTATTGTACAACTGAAAATGACCTGCCTGCTTTCACTGACGAATATCCGTTCTTTGAAACATACAAAGAAAACGGTGATGATGGAATCGAGGTGCATATTTCAAAGGATTTGACCAACTGGGAAAACTGCGGATTTTGCTTAAAAAAAGAGGATGTTTTGGGAAACCGTGGATTTTGGGCGCCTGAGGTGTCATATTATCATGAGATGTTTTATATGGTTTATGCTGCAGACGAGCATCTTGCAATAGCAGTATCCGATGATCCGGCAGGACCGTTTAAGAAATTGACAAATGATTGGCTTCGGGAATTCCCCGCTATTGACGGTCATCTGTTTTTTGATGATGACGGAAGTATATATTTATATTTTGCTGCCCTGGAAAACGGTAACAGAATTAAGGTCGCAAAAATGTCTGATGATCTGACAAGAATTGAACATGAATATGAATCTGTTCTGATTTCAGCTGATAAGGATGAGCAGCGGTGGGAAACGGTTGATGGCTGCATTGCTGAGGGACCGTTTGTTTTAAAACATAACGGGGTGTATTATTTGACATATTCTTCAAATCACACCCGCTGCCCCGATTATGCAGTAGGCTATGCAGTTTCTGACAAACCGTACGGACCGTTTAAGAAGTATGATAATAATCCCATATTGCACAAGTTTGATGATATTGTTGGAACAGGTCATCATAGCTTTGCACCGACAGAAGAAAATAACAGGTATCTGTGCATTTATCATTGTCATAGTGATGCTCACAATAGCTTTAAACCGAGACAGATTTGTTTGGCAGAGGCGGAATTTGCCAAAAATCCTGATGGCGGAGCGGATATTTTAGTTGTTAACCAATGATATATTTATGCATCTATAATGAACACGAAAGTCAAATAAGGACAATAGTTTTGATACAAAGACTATTGTTGAGCTTGTAAAATAAAGTAGATCTTGTGGAAAGGAAATCTTTGATAATTTTTGATGAGGTTCAGTTTTGCCCGCTTGCACGGCAGGCAATTAAGCTCCTTGTAAAGGATCGGCGTTATGATTATATTGAAACAGGTTCTCTTATCAGCATCAAAAAGAATGTTCCGAATTATGTTACATAACCACAAATGCTGTACACACAGGCAGAGCAACAATCAATTGCAAAGGCAAAATGAGAACAGTGTTTTTGCCGAAACAGCTTTGCAGAATGCTAAAAGAGTATATAAAGAGACGTAAAATATCCAACGGGAGTGTATTCGTAACCAAAAGTGGACATCCGATTGACAGGAGCAATATTTGAGCAGATATGGAGAAGCTTTGCGA
>CAVGTH010000092.1:0-3196 GCA_963632045.1 Roseburia faecis
AATGAAGACCGCTCTCGCGGCTTTGATCCAGCCATTTTCGCTTGGCATAGACGGTACGTCCCGCTCCGATCTGATTTACGGTTTTCAGTCTTGTCTGATCCAAATTCATACGCATCACCGCTTTGATTATAAAATATATTATTAAAAAACGCAAGATTCTTTTTAAAATCCAAAAAAATAAGAGCAATCCATCAATTTTCCGCAAGAAAAAATTTGCCGTCTCCTGTATCATGAAAGCATCAACGCCGAACGTGCAATTTTCGGCGGAGCACATAAGGAGGCATAATGATGAATCCAAAGTATTCCTTAAACGGGGCGTGGAACCTTCATTTTTATGACGGCACCCAACATACGGTCAAAACCCCGTCCGCACTGCATCAAAATTCCGAGGTAACGACCATTTCCTGCTGCGTTCCCTGTAACGTTGAACCGGCGCTCTCAGATGCCGGTTATCTGCCCAAAGATCTGTTTTTAGGGACGAACATCTTAGACGCGATTTCTTACGAAACCTACGATTTTTGGTTTGAAAAGACCTTTGACGCGCCGGAGATCAAAGAGGATCAAACGCTGATACTGTCTTTTGGCGGCGTTGATTGTTATGCGGAATATTTTTTAAACGGTCAAAAAATCGGCGAGAGCCGCAACATGTTTTTGCCGGTCACCTTTGACATCACCCGTCTTGTCAAAAAGACCGAAAACCGCCTGTACGTCCATATCACCTCGGCGGTGATTGCGGAAAACGACATGCCGGTTGACTTAAACACCATGTACCAGTCATGGCGCACCCATTCCTTCTCGTCCATGACACGCAAGGCCGCGCACAGCTATGGCTGGGACATCATGCCGCGCGCCATCAGCGCCGGTATCTGGCGTGATGTAAATCTTGAAATCCACAATGCCTGCGAATTTTCGCAGCTTTACTTTGTGACGGATCGGCTGAGCGAAGACGCCGCGGCCGTATTTATGCTCTACGATATCGCGCTGCCGCACCGCTATGTCAACAAAGAATTGGAACTCGCGGTCACCCTCTGCTGCGGCGAAAAAAGCCTCTCCTTTCGGCGTTCAATCCCCTTTAAATCGGGAAAGCTGCGCATGGACATTCCGAATCCTGCGCTTTGGTGGCCGTATGGATACGGCGCGCCGAACCTGTATCACGCCAAAGTGACCCTGTACGCCAAGGGCGCCGCGATCGCGGAGACAGAAACCGACTTCGGCATCCGCACCGTCAAGCTGATCCGCAAGGATATCGTATCGGAGACCGAAAACACCTTCCGCTTTCAGATCAACGGAGTTGACATTGTCTGCAAGGGCTTAAACTGGGTGCCGCTCGATGTCTACCACAGCCGCGACAAGTCGCGCTATCATAAGGTATTCGAACTGGTAAAGGACATCGGCTGCAATATGCTGCGCTGCTGGGGCGGCAACGTCTATGAAGAAAAGGAATTTTTTGATTTCTGCGACCAGAACGGCATTATGGTATGGCAGGATTTTGCCATGGCATGCTTTAACTATCCGCAAACCGATGCATTTATGAACGAAATCGCCCGCGAGGCCGAGGGAATCATCAAGCAGCTGCGCCAGCATCCCTCTTTGGTATTATGGGCAGGCGATAACGAATGCGACCTTTTACAGCTTTCCATCGGCAACGGCGTCAATCCCTGCTGCAACCGCATCACAAGAGAGGTTTTGCCGCACGTCATTTTCAATCATGACAAAGGCAGACCTTATCTTGAAAGCTCGCCCTATATTTCAGAACGGGTCTATGAAGAAAAATGCTTTACGCTCCGCGCGGAGGATCACCTCTGGGGCGTGCGCGACTATTTTAAAAACGACTATTACCGCTCCTCTAAGGCGCACTTTGTCAGCGAGACGGGCTACCACGGCTGTCCGTCGCCGGTATCGATCAAAAAATTTATTGAAAAGGAGCATTTGTGGCCTTTCCATGAAAAGAATCAGCAGTGGATTCTGCATTCGACCGACATGAATGGGGATCCGTCGCGCACCCTGCTGATGGAAAAGCAGATCCGGCAATATTTTGGATTCCGCGCGGAATCTCTGGAGGAGTTCAGCCTTGCCTCGCAGATTTCCCAGGCGGAGGCGGATAAATACTTTATCGAGCGCGTACGTCTTAAAACCCCCAAAAGCGGCGGCGTGATTTTGTGGAACTTGATCGACGGCTGGCCGGAATTTTCGGACGCTCTGGTAGACTATTACTTTGAAAAAAAGCTTGCCTATGATGTGGTAAAGCGGTGTTTTTATCCCTTTACCTTCCTCTGCGGCGAAATTGAAAATCTACTGCTCCCGATTTATGCGGTCAACGACACCCTGCGCACGAAGACAGGACACCTGACCGTCAGCGACGGCGAGAGCAGCGAAATTTTATGGGAAACCGACTACCGGATCGAAGAAAACACGACCCGTTGTATCGGAAAAATCCCGATGAATTACTCGGACAAAAAACTTCTTTTGCTCCGCTGGGATCAGGGATTTAGCCACCACATCTGCGGTATGATCCCCTTTGACTTTGCGCGGTGCAAAGCGTGGTATGAGACGATCCGAAAGCAGGAAAACGGCAATCAGCAACCGATGATATAGAAAGACCCGTGCAAAACGAAATTGTTTTGCACGGGCTTTTCATCTTATTTTTCGATGGCCGCCGTCTGTTTCATTGCTGCGGCAAGCTTTTCTGTTTCTTCCTCTGTAAACTTTGCGGAACGGTTGTAATAGTAGAGGCCGTTGACCTCCTGCTCAACATCATACAACTGCGTATAGCACAGCGCAAAAATATTGGGATTGGAAAGCAATACATCGGCAAGTCCGACATAGCGCGCGATGAACTCTTCTTTTGTTTTGGGACTGTTGCCGTAGCCCCAGCCATTCTTGTCGCCGCCCCAGCGGATTCCGCCGTATTCGCTGATAAAGCAGGGCTCGCCGCGGTACGTCTGACGGTCAGATAATTTATCATAAAGCTTGCTGCGATCCGTTGCAAACTCCCGGTAGTGCTCTGCAAACACTGCAACGTCCTGCTCATAATCGTGCGTATCATAAATATCCGTAATGACATGGAAATTTCCGCTGGTGTCAATGACCGGCCGTGTCGGATCCATGGCTTTTGTGACAAGATAAACATTGCGCAGCACCGTATCGTCCTGGCGGCTGCCTTTATAATCCCAGGTCTCGTTAAAGGGACACCAGC
>CAVGTH010000092.1:3206-7105 GCA_963632045.1 Roseburia faecis
GCCGATCAGTGCCGGACTGTTGTAGTCACGCGCCACACTCTCCATCCACTCCGGCAAAAATATTGCAAGTGCCTCTGCCCCGGTGTGATTTAGATGCCAGTTTCCGTACTCGCCCCAGACCAAATAGCCCTTTTGATCCGCATAATACAGATAGCGGCGTTCAAAAACCTTTTGATGCAGACGCGCCCCGTTAAATCCCATGGCGATCGAAAGATCGATATCGTGTGCCAGCGCTGCGTCGTCCGGCGCCGTATAGATACCGTCCGGATAAAATCCCTGATCCAAAACCAGTCGCTGAAACACCGGCTTACCGTTAATCAGCACACAACCGCGGTCGATCTGCAATTCGCGGATTCCGAAATATCCCTTGACAAGGTCGCAGTCCGTGCCCGATGTAATCTCGATTTCAAGATCGTACAGTTCGGCGGCAAGCGGCTCCCAGAGGTGAACCTCACTTAATGGGATATGGACCTTTATAAAATCGCCGCAGGTTTTCCCCAAAAATTCGCCGACGGTTTTTCCGTGATACAGGGCTGTAACCCGAATCTGCTTTTCTTCATACTGCCCGGAAATTTTAAGTTCGACATCAACGCTGCCGTTATGACGGTCGGTATCCACCCGATAGGATTTGAGATAGGTTTTTGGGACATATTCCAGCCATACGGTCTGCCAGATTCCGGTCACCCTGGTATAGTCGCAGCCGGAGGAGGCGTACTTTATGCTCTGTTTACCGCACGGCTGCTTGCCGGTGCGCGGATCATCCTCGGCGCAAACCGTAATCACGTTATCCCGCGCCGCATCAACCAGATCGGTAATATCTAACGTAAACGGCGTATAGCCGCCCCGGTGCGTACCTGCGCTGACGCCGTTTATCCACACCTCGCTCTCATAATCCACCGCTTCAAAATGCAGCAGAATGCGGCCGTCTTTCCAGCCTTTGGGCAGTGCAAAGGTTCTTCGGTACCATACCGCGTTCATAAAATCGCGGTACCCAATCTCTACCAGGCCGCGTTCCCGTCCCGTTTTGCCAAAGTCCGTTTCAAACTCCCATGTTCCGTTTAAATTCATCCATTCACCGCGTTCCATCTGCGGACGCGGATATTCATTCCGCGGTATTGCCATACCCGTAACCCCTTTCTATGTGATCGCTTTACCGTCATTATACTGACCCGATTTCTGCGATACAATAGAATATTTTGTCATTTTCATGAGGAAAACACGCATGGACAAAACGACGCTGTTTCATCAGTTACCCCAAATCGGAATGGGCAGTACCGCCGAAGTGGGTCTGCCCATCGCACCGGCCTTTGCATAAATTTTGTTGGCGGTGTGCACCGTCTCGCCCACCGTGATCCGCACGTCCGCATACGCTGTTGCCGCTATGTCACGCGGCTGCGGCAAATACATGCTGATGTCCGTCCTGTCGGCGCTCCAACCATCCGGGAGAGAGAGCGCAATATTTAAATATTTGGGATCCGGCATCATGTTTTTAAATACAAAGGTCAGCGTTAAGGTATCACCCGGCGCGACCGTGCAGCGGTCAAACTCCACTCTGCCCTTTGCATAGACCAAATCGGGAAAATCGACAGAAAGCCCGGTGCGCGGAATCTCAAAATCACAAATTTCCAAAGCGCCGATTTCCTCACGTTCCGTCTCACCGTCCGTAAACTCGGCATATACCCGATACGCCTTCAGCACCGACGGCAGCAGTTCTGCAACCCTTCTTGTCAGTTCCGTGCAACTTCGCGGCCGTCTCATATAGGACATATCAATTGCCACCGATGTGATACTGTCCCCGATATACTCCGCCCAGTCATCGGGCACAAAGCTGCTGCCGTGCATGATTCCCATGACAGAGCCTATGGTTGCGCCGGTACAGTCGGTGTCGTCGCCGCAGTTAATGGCATGAATCATCGACTTTTTATAGTCGCCCTCACCGTAGAGCAGTCCCAGTATCACAAATGCGACGTTGGCCGGCGCCTGGAACCAGCCAAGATCCTCCGTCTCCTTAACGACCGCATTTCTGGCCGTCTTAAAATCCGCTTTGTCAGAATAAAGGCGCACCGCAAGCCTTACGCTTTTTGCCACCCTCGAATCCTCCGGGATATAGGAAAGCCCGACATCGATCAGCTTTTTGACATCGGTTTCAAAAAAAGTAGCGCTTTCCATCGCGGCAATAAACATGGCCGCATAGGTTCCCTCACCCATGCCGTGATCGACACAGGCGTCCCGATAGGCGTATTCTGCGGCATACTTCGGAAAGCCCGGAAAAAGGCATGCCCACACCTCGGTTCTGATCCACGCGCCGTTGGAGTTTTTCCATCTTTCGTTATGGTATTCGCCGGAATAAGGCGGTGCAATGCCGCGTTTCATATTGGCCTTGGCGATTCCGTATTCGTTCCAGTGCGGCACAATATAATTGAGCCAGTATTCGCCCAAAAGCCGCGGCGTTATGTTTCGGATTCCCCGATCCTCCACCGCACAAAGCCAGATCAGCTGCAAATCCAGATCATCGTTGGCAAGCGGCTCTCCTTTCGGCGAAGAAAATCCGTCAATGCTTAGCATTTCGCGTTTTCCCTCATAGGGGGTTCCCATGGTTCCGCCGATATTCTTTCCCGTCCAGCATGCGTGCACCCTGTCATAGTACATTTCTCTGTTGATTTTCATCGTCTAACCTCCGTATCTCAGCCCCGTCCGAATTAAGCCCCAAAAGGCAGGATTTCGGCATTGTTTGGCCGATTTTTCGGTTATTGTACCAGATGCCGCCTTTAAAAACAATGGCAAATCTCCTTAAAATCTGATTCTATTCTACTTGTTGATAAAAATAAAAAGCGCCGCCCGCGGCATAAAAAAAGGCGGCAATTTGCCGCCCCGAGCGTGTCGATAAACCCTATTTTGCGAAAAATTTCATTTTGATTTGATCGCCGTCCCCGGTTCCGTCATGCCACTCCCGGACGGCGCGGCAATGAAATTTTTCGCCGTTTTTACGCCGTTTTCGGCAAGATATTGCGACATTGCCGATGCGGCTTGGAAAGCGGAATATGGGCTTTGGGCAATTGATTCAAAGCAATATCTTGCTGAAAACCGGCTTTTTCGACAGTCTGAGGGCGGCAAAATGCCGCCTCAGACTAATGCGCAAGAGAGTTTTATGCACTGCTTTTGTTTTTTATATGATATTTTATTCTTTTTTCGCGGCGCGGTATTCGCCCGGCGTAACATGAAAGCGCTTTTTAAAGGCGATAAAGAACCCGGTGGACGATTCGTACCCCACCAATTCCGAAATGCGCTTGATATTCAGATTGGTTCTTGTCAGCAGCTTCATCGCCTGATTCAGCCTGGTCTCCATTAAAAATTGATGAAACGACATGCCATAGAGTTTTACCACCACGCGGTTTGCCTGCCGCTGGCTCAGATTCATACTCTCGGCAAAATCCTTGATGTCAAATTTGGAATTGGAATAGTTGAGCGACAGGATATAGCTGATGGCGTCCTTCCGCTTGCTGATGCTGTCCGCGTTCTCCATATCCCGCTTTTCTTTGATTCCCTTAGAGCGCATTTGCGTCAGTCCCACCACAAGTTCTGTGATAAACAGGTTAAAATACGCCTTTGCCATTGCCCGGTCGCTGATATCGTCATGCACCATAAAATGGCTGATTTTCTTGATAGTCTCGGTCGAATGCTCCAGATTCAAAATCATGATTCTGTTTTCATTTTGCTTTAAATAGTCGCGCAAAAGGTGATAAAATGCATCGTTATCCGCGTTTTTCTCCTTGACCTGTTCAAAATCCAGCCTTAAACTGAATTTTTCCGTTCCCTCATCGTTCACCCTCACCGTATTATGATAATACCGCGGCGGAATCAGCGCCGCCATGCCGGTCTCCAGCGTGATGGCCTCCACG
>CAVGTH010000093.1:0-7019 GCA_963632045.1 Roseburia faecis
ACCACCATTCGGAAAAGTTTTTTTAAAAAAATTACAAAAATTTTAAAAAAACATTTTACAAATGCAGAAATATTTGATACAATATGTAGTGCGACCGCAGAAAGACAGGCTGCGGCTGCCGCGCTTGCTGCAAAATGCGACTGTATGATTGTGGTGGGCGGCTCCCATAGCTCCAATACGCGAAAGCTTCTTGACGTATGCCGGGAGTATTGCAAAAACAGCTGGAGCGTTGAAAACGGTAAAGAATTAAAAAAATATATTACACAGGGGATTATTCCCCAAAATCAAAAAATTAAAGTGGGCATTACGGCCGGGGCGTCCACGCCCGATGCCGTAATCAAGGAGGTTTATTTGACCATGGCGGAAAACAATGAAATGAACTTTGCAGAGGCTTTAGAAGAGACTTTAAAGCCGCTCAACTCCGGTGAGGTAGTAAAGGGTGTAGTCATCGGTATTACCCCGACAGAAGTACAGGTTGATATCGGCAACAAGTATGACGGTATTATCCCGTTTAACGAGCTGACGAACGACCCGTCCGCGAACATCAATGATTTGGTAAAGCTGGGCGAAGAGGTTGACGTTTACGTGGTTCATGTCAGCGACAGAGACGGCGTTGTAACGCTTTCTAAAAAGAAAATTGATGCTGTAAAAGGTATGGAAGAACTCCGTGCAGCATTTGAAAATAATGAGATTTTGACCGGCCGTGTGGTAGAACTGGTACGCGGCGGTGTGGTTACGATTGCAAAGGGCGTTCGGGTATTTATCCCGGCTTCGGAATGCGCAGAGCGTTTCTTAGCTGACCTCGGCACGCTCTTAAACTCCGAGCAGCGTTTTCGGATTATCAAGATGGACGTTGACCGCAGAGGCCGTCAGCGCGTTGTCGGCTCGATTAAGTCCGTTGCAAAAGAAGAGAGCGAAAAGGCCGCTGCTGCTTTCTGGGAAAGCGCAGAGGTTGGCAAGCAGTATAAGGGCGTTGTAAAGTCTTTGACTTCCTTTGGCGCATTTGTGGATCTGGGCGGCGTAGACGGTCTGATTCACATTTCCGAACTGTCCCCGGTTCGTATTTCGCATCCGTCTGAGGCTGTGAAGGTTGGCGATGAGATCGAAGTATATATTAAAGAACTGAACAAGGACGAAAACCGGATTTCTCTGGTAAAAGAACTGAAAGAGCAAAAGGCTGCTGAATTCTGGGCAAATGCAGAAGTCGGCAAGGAATACACCGGCATCGTGAAGTCTCTGACTTCCTTTGGTGCGTTCGTTGACCTGGGCGGCGTAGACGGTCTGGTTCACATTTCCGAACTGTCCTGGCAGAGAATCAAGCACCCGTCCGAGGTTGTTAAGGTTGGCGATACCTTAACCGTATACATTAAAGAACTGAACCAGGAAACCGGCAAGGTATCCTTAGGTTATAAGAAGGAAGAGGATAGCCCCTGGCATAAGGGAACCAAGGATCTGCATGTCGGCGATGTGGTAAAGTGCAAGATCGTTCGGATTCTGCCCTTTGGCGCATTTGCTGAGGTTGCTCCTTTTGTGGACGGCCTGATTCACATTTCTCAGATTTCCAACGAGAGAAGCAATAAGCCATCCGACGTACTGGCAATCGGTGATGAGGTAGAGGCAAAGATCGTTGAGATCAATGAGGATACCAAGCAGATCGGCCTTTCCATGAAGGCGCTGATGGCACCGGAGGAACAGGAAGCTGCACCGGAGGAAGAAGAGGTACTCTCTTACACGGAAGAAAGCTCCTTTACGCTGGGAGATATCTTAGATTCTGAGGGTAATAACGCGGAATAATGAGCGCAGCAAAGGCCGCCGAATGGCGGCCTTTTTCGCTTAGAGAGTCGAAAAATCCCCGATTTTGGGAAACAGGTTTTCGATTTTGGCCGGATGGGAGGAAGTAAAATGAATTTTGACGAGTGGAAGCAACAAATCAAAGGCAAAAAGGTTGCCGTGATCGGGATCGGCGTCAGCAACCTGCCCTTGATACGGATTCTGGTTTCCTGCGGTGCGGCGGTCTGCGCCCACGATAAGCGCGATGCCGCGCGCCTTGGCGAAACCTATGAAGAACTGCAAAAGCTGGGCGTGACCATGGTTTTGGGCGAGCATTACTTGGATCAGATCGATCCGGAGATTCAAACGGTCTACAAAACGCCGGGCGTGCGCTATGACGTTCCGGCACTTCGGGCAGCGGCAGAACGCGGCGCCGTCATTACCTCGGAAATGGAACTGTTTTTTGATCTTTGTCCCTGCAAGATCATCGCGGTGACCGGCAGTGACGGAAAGACCACCACCACCAGCTTGATTTATGATATGTTAACGCGCGCAGGCTATACCTGTTACCTTGGCGGCAACATCGGACGGCCGCTGGTTGCGGATCTTGAGAACATGAAAACGGACGACATCGCGGTGCTGGAGCTTTCCAGTTTTCAGCTGCACACCATGAAAAAAAGCCCCGCAATCGCGGTTGTCACCAATGTGACGCCCAATCACCTGAACTGGCACAAGGATTTTCAGGAATATGTTGACGCCAAAAAGGCGATCTTTCGTTACCAGGGCGAGGGCGGCAAGGTGGTGCTCAATTTTGATAATTCCATTACCCGTGCCTTTGGTGACGAAACAGAGAACGCGGTTTATTTCAGCCGCAAAGAGGATCTGAAAGACGGCTATTGCTTAGAGGGTCAGCACATTGTGCATAAGGTGTGCGGCAGCGTAGAACGCACGGTGCTGGATATCCGGGATATTTACATACCCGGGATGCATAATGTCGAAAATTATATGGCGGCGATTGCGGCAGTGGATACGCTGGTTTCGGACGATGCAGTGCAAAAAACCGCCAAAGAGTTTAAGGGCGTACCGCACAGAATCGAGTTTGTGCGTGAGATCGGCGGCGTGAAATACTATAACGATTCCATCGCCAGCAGCCCGGCGCGTACCACCGCGGGTCTGGTCTCCTTCGGCGATCAAAAGGTGATTTTGATTGCCGGCGGCTATGATAAAAAAATCCCGTTTGACGAGTTTGGCGCCGTGGTGAACGATCATGTAAAGGAACTGGTTTTGGTCGGCGTAACCGCGCAAAAGATTCAGGACGCGGTGGAGAAGGCGGATAACTTTAAGGGGCTTGCGATTCATCGCTGCGACGATTTTAAAGCGGCGGTATGCAAGGCAAAAGAAGTCGCAAAGGCAGGCGATATCGTGATCTTGTCACCGGCCTGTGCCAGCTTTGATCTCTTCCCGAATTTTGAGGTGCGCGGCAACACCTTTAAAGAGATCGTCAACGCATTTTAGAATCCACGATTCGCGCATAGCCGCGTGTTTGACTTATCAAAAAACATGTGATACAATGAAAAAACGATTTGTACGCAAAAAGGAATGAGAATATGAAAATTATTTATAGCAGCGGTAAAGTAGAAGAATGCCCCAAGGACGAAGAACTGCACGTACTCCGTCATTCGGCGGCGCATATTATGGCACAGGCAATCAAGCATCTGTACCCGGATGCGCATTTTGCTTACGGGCCGGCGACCGATACGGGGTTTTATTATGACGTTGACCTCGGCGACGCCAAACTCAGCGAGGAGGATTTGCAGGCCATCGAGGCGGAAATGAAGAAAATTGTCAAAGAGAATATTCCGTTTCGCCCCTATATCCTCTCCCGTGAGGACGCGGTCAAAAAGATGGAGGCCGCCGGTGAAAAGTATAAGGCGGAGCATATCGGCGACCTGCCGGAGGACGCAGAAATCAGCTTTTTTGAGCAGGGTGACTATACCGATATGTGTACCGGTCCGCACCTTTGCTATACCAAGGGCTTAAAGGCGTTTAAGATCATGGGTCAGTCCGGTGCTTACTGGAAGAACGATCATAAAAATAAGATGCTGACCAGAATCAAAGGTATCGCCTTTAAAAACCAGGCCGATCTGGAAGCCTATCTTGTGATGCTGGAAGAGGCCGAAAAGCGGGATCACCGTAAAATCGGCAAAGAAATGGGTCTTTTTATGTTCCGTGACGAGGCGCCGGGTTTCCCGTTCTTTTTGCCAAAGGGCATGACGCTAAAAAATACCCTGATTGACTATTGGCGCAGTCTGCACCTTCAAAACGGTTATGTAGAGGTTTCCACGCCGATGATTATGAACCGTAAGTTGTGGGAGACGAGCGGACACTGGGATCACTATAAGGACAACATGTACGCAACCGTGATTGACGAGGATACGTACTGCATCAAGCCGATGAACTGTCCCGGCGGCGTGATGGTCTATCAGAACAGACCGCACAGCTACCGCGAACTGCCGATGCGGATCGGCGAACTTGGTCTGGTACACCGGCATGAGATGCGCGGCGCGCTGCACGGCCTGTTTCGGGTGCGCTGCTTCACCCAGGATGACGCACATATCTTTATGCGCCGCGACCAGATCACGGACGAAATCATGGGCGTTGTCCATCTGATTAACGAGGTGTATCATAAGTTCGGATTCCGTTATTCGATTGAACTTTCCACCAGACCGGAGGACAGCATGGGCAGCGACGAGGATTGGGAGCAGGCAACCCAAGGCCTTGTACAGGCGCTGGAAAAGCTGAATCTGCCGTATAGCATTAACGAGGGTGACGGCGCCTTTTACGGCCCGAAGATCGACTTCCATCTGGAGGATTCGCTGGGACGTACCTGGCAGTGCGGAACCATTCAGCTTGATTTCCAGATGCCGCTGAATTTTGCACTCGAATACGTGGACGAACACGGCGAAAAGCAGCGCCCGATCATGATCCACCGCGTATGTTTTGGCTCGATTGAGCGTTTTATCGGCATTTTGACAGAGCACTATGCCGGAAAGTTCCCGACATGGCTCTCGCCGGTACAGGCAAAGGTGCTTTTGGTGTCGGAAAAGAGCCTGGAGTACGGCCGCGAGATTTATGACGCGCTGAAAAAAGCCGGAATCCGTTGTGAAATGGACGAGCGGAACGAAAAAATCGGTTATATGATCCGCGAGGCGCAGTATGTGGAACGAATCCCGTATATGCTGATTATCGGTCAAAAGGAGATCGAAAATCATACGGTTTCGGTACGCTGCCGCGACACCAACCAGACGGAGACCATGGCGCTGGAGGATTTCCTCTCCAAAATGAAGAAGGAAATCGCCGAACGCCTGTAAAGCGAAAAAAGGATTGCAGTGCTTTCGCGTTGCAATCCTTTTTTTCGTTATAGTCTGACCGGCACATTCTCGCTGTGCAGATACCGTTTTAAGTCCATAATTTCAATCTCGCGGAAGTGAAAGAGCGATGCGGCAAGTGCGGCGTCCGCCTTTCCGACGGTTAAGGCGTCCTTAAAATGTTCCATATTGCCGGCGCCGCCGGAGGCGATGACCGGCACCGAAACGCTCTCTGAAATCGTGCGTGTGAGGGCAAGGTCATAGCCTGCCTTGGTGCCGTCACAGTCCATCGAGGTCAGCAGAATCTCACCGGCGCCCAGGGCGTCCGCCTGCTTTGCCCATGCAACCGCGTCCAGCCCGGTGTCGATGCGGCCGCCGTTGCGGTAAACATTCCAGCCGGTTCCGTCCGCGCGCCGTTTGGCGTCAATGGCAACCACAACGCATTGTCGTCCGAATTTTTCGGCGGCCTCGCGGATCAGTTCCGGGGTGCGGATGGCGGAGGAATTGATCGAGATCTTGTCGGCGCCCTCTTTGAGCAGCACGCGAAAGTCCTCAACCGTTTTGATGCCGCCGCCGATGGTAAAGGGGATAAAGACCGCCTCGGCAACGCGCCGCGCCAAATCCAGCACGGTGGCTCTTGCCTCATGCGTGGCGGTGATGTCCAAAAAGACCAGTTCGTCCGCACCGGCTCTGTTATAAAGCTTGGCGACCTCAACCGGGTCGCCGGCATCGCGGAGGTTGACAAAATTGACCCCTTTTACCACACGGCCGTTGTGGATATCAAGGCACGGGATAATTCGTTTTGCGTACATCAGCGCTCCCCTCCCATATTCACAAAATTCTTTAAAATTTTCAGACCGACATCGCCGCTCTTTTCCGGGTGAAACTGCGTTGCGACAATGTTTTTATCGTGAACAGAGACGGTCAGATCGCCGCAGTACCGGGTTTTTGCCGCGATGATGCCGTCATTTTCCGGCACCGCGTAATAAGAATGGACAAAATAGACGTAAGGCTGATCGGAAAGCCCCTCAAATAACGGGCTGCTGCCGCAAAAATCCAGAGAGTTCCAGCCCATGTGCGGAATCTTATACCCCTCTTTTTTCGGGATTTTTACGATTTCCCCGGGAAATATCCCAAGTCCCTTTACGCCCGGCGATTCCTCGCTGCGTTCAAAGAGCAGCTGCATACCGAGGCAGATGCCCAAAAACGGCGTGCCGCCGAGGGCAGTCTCCCGCACGGTTTCGGTCAGATTTGCGCGGTTTAAACTGTGCATACAGTCCCCAAAAGCGCCGACCCCCGGCAGAATCACGTGATCGGCGTGCGCGATGGTGTCTTTGTCGGCGGTGATGACCGCCTCGGCACCGACCGCCTCGCACGCTTTTTGTACAGAGCGCAAATTGCCGGCGCCGTAATCAATAATTGCAATCATGGCAATCCCTCGTTTCCGGGCATAGACTTTATGCCTTTTTATAAAAATTAAAGTCAAAGTAAACGGCTTTTAAGATTTTATTTTGCCTTAAAGCCCTTTTCTTTATTGTACCATGTTTGAAAGCGCCTTGCAATGCATAAAAATGACAAAGAAAAAGAAAACAAAAAACGCCGATGCCGCATTTTGTAAAAATATATTTTTTTGTGACTTTGGATATTGATAAATGCGGCCCGATAAGGTATAATAAATAAAATGACTTTGATGTTGCATATGGAGATGACGACTTCTGAGCCTGATAAGAGAATCTCTGAATCTTGTTAGTGACTTTAGCTTCTCGATGTGATATAATAATGGCGGATAGGGCTTGTACTCTACCGTCATTAAATAGCGAGCAATCATCATGCAATCAATAGAATCGCTTTTAGTCTTTCTCAGGGACTTGGATTTAATGA
>CAVGTH010000094.1:0-3348 GCA_963632045.1 Roseburia faecis
GTCATCACCTGTACGCCCTGGCTGCTGCGCGTTGTCTTTTCAGGAATCTTTTCCGTATTGACGGTAAGCATCTTATCCTGACTGCTGCGCAGTATGATGTCGGTATCCTCCGGCAAAAACATCATGCCGGCAATGGGCGATTTGGTCGCAAAACCGCCGGTCAGTCTGCGGCGGTTGGACTTTGTCTCATAGCTCTTGAGCGGAATCTTGGCACACTTTCCGTTTTCAAAGCTAAAGAGCAGCCAGCCGCTGTAATCGCCGCTGATTACCATGCCGATGATATCTTCCTTTTCTGTCATGCCGACCAGGTTCGGGATATACTCACCCATCTGACTGGCTTTGCCGTCCGGGATCTCATACGCACGCATCTTATAAACATCACCGCCTGCGGCAAAGAATAAAATCTCACTGCGGTTGGTAATTTCCTCTTCCTGAATGATGGCATCGTCCTCTTTCAGCCGTTGTTCACCGCTGGTGCGCAGCGATACCAGGGAAATCTTTTTGACGTAGTTCTGCGCCGTTCTGAAAACCTTTACCGCATAATCCTCAACGGTTTCTTCCTCTGCCGGCTCTGCAACATCTTCTGCCGCAATCAGTTCGGTTCTGCGATCCGTGCCAAACTTCTTTGCCGCCTCACGCAGCTGCTTTTCAATGATTTTGTTGACCCTTGCCTTGCTCTTCTGCACCGCCTCTAAATCCTCGATCTCCTCTTTCAGTTTGGCAATCTCGGCGGTTCGCTTTAAAATATAATCTTTATTCAAGTTCCGCAGCTTGATCTCTGCCACATATTCTGCCTGTGCCTCGTCAATGTGAAAGCCCTTCATAAGGTTCGGCACGACCTGGGCGTCCTCTTCGGTCTCACGCACGATCCGAATCGCTTTATCAATGTCCAGCAGAATCTTCTCAAGACCCTCTAAAAGATGCAGCTTTTCACTCTTGCGCACAATATCAAACGCCACCGCACGCAGAACGCAGCTGCGCCGAAACCGCAGCCATTCGCATAGGATATCATTGACCCCAAGCACCATCGGCGAACCCTCTACCAGGATATTAAAATTACATCCAAAGCTATCCTGCAGGGGCGTCATCCGAAACAGTTTTGTCATCAGTTTTTCCGGATCGGTGCCGCGCTTTAAATCAATGGTGAGTTTTAAACCCTTTTTGTCCGTCTCGTCACGAATATCCGAGATTTCTTTCACCTTTCCGTTTTTGACAAGTTCCACAACCTTTTCCACGATGGCCTCCACCGTGGTGGTATACGGAATTTCTGTGATGTCAATGCAGTTTTGTTTTTTATCGTAGGTATAGGACGCACGCATTTTAAAGCTTCCGCGGCCGGTTTTATAAATTTCACGCATTTCGTCTCGCCGGTACAGAAGCTGCGCGCCAAAGGGAAAGTCCGGTGCCGGCATAACCTCGGTCAAATCCGCCTCCGGATCCTTCATTACCAGAACGGTTGCCTCGCATAGTTCTTTTAAGTTAAAGCTGCAAATGTTTGACGCCATGCCGACTGCGATGCCCTGGTTCGGATTTGCCAAAATGTTCGGAAACGTTGTCGGCAAAAGAACCGGCTCCTTCATGGTGCCGTCATAATTATCCACAAAATCAATGGTGTCCTTGTCCATATCCCGAAAAATTTCACTGCAAACTTTAGA
Source organism: Roseburia faecis (assembly GCA_963632045.1). Taxonomy (GTDB): domain Bacteria; phylum Bacillota; class Clostridia; order Monoglobales; family Monoglobaceae; genus Ructibacterium. Next base: position 1,656 of record CAVGTH010000094.1, read on the forward strand.
CAGCTTTACCTCGGTATAACGGGAGGCCGCGCAGGCCATATCCCTGGAATACTGCCGGCCAAAGTTACCTTTTGAATCCACCAGCGGCAATAGCAGGGCGCCGTTTCCCTCGGTCAGACGAACCATGGTATCATAAATCGCCTGATCGCCGTGCGGATTAAGGCGCATCGTCTGTCCGACCACGTTGGCCGACTTGGTACGTCCACCGCTCAGCAGCCCCATTTTATACATGGTATAAAGCAGCTTACGGTGAGAGGGCTTAAACCCGTCAATCTCCGGGATTGCACGGGAGATAATCACACTCATCGCATAGGGCATATAATTTTGCTCTAAGGTATCGGTAATTTGTTGTTCTTCTATGATGGGTTTTTTCATACGTTCTACTCCTTCTATATTACATTACATCCGTCAATGCAATAAAGTCATGACCCACGTTCGCGATATGCTCTTTCCGCCCGGTCAGATTATCTCCCAAAAGCAGATCAAACATTTCCTTTGTCTTTTCCATATCGTCCGGCATCACTTTAATCAGCCGCCTGGTTTCCGGGTTCATGGTGGTTTCCCACATCATCTCCGGCTGGTTTTCACCAAGTCCCTTACTTCTTTGCAGGGTATACTTCTTTCCCTCCAGCTTTTTCATCAGCGCTGCCTTTTCTGCCTCATTAAAGGCAAAATAGGACTTGTCCTTGCAGGTAATTTCATAAAGCGGCGATTCTGCAATAAAAACATAGCCCTTTTCAATCAGGGTCGGAACCAGCCGATAGATCATGGTTAAAATCAGGGTGCGAATCTGATAGCCGTCAACGTCTGCATCGGTACAGATAATCACCTTGCTCCAGCGCAGATTATCAAGGTCAAAGGAATTTAAATCCTTGTTATGCTTGCTGGAGATTTCCACACCGCAGCCCAAAACCTTTAATAAATCCACAATAATGTCGCTTTTAAAAATCTTGTCGTACTCCGCCTTTAAGCAGTTTAAGATTTTACCGCGGATCGGGATGATCGCCTGAAATTCGCTGTCCCGTCCCAGCTTACATGCGCCGAGCGCCGAGTCACCCTCCACGATGTACACCTCACGCCGCGAAACATCCTTGCTGCGGCAGTCCACAAACTTTTTGACCCGGTTTGCCACATCCAGCGTGCCGCCCAGCTTTTTCTTGACGTTGATTCGCGTCTTTTCCGCCGTTTCGCGGCTGCGCTTATTCACCAGAACCTGCGTGCAGATTTTTTCGGCGTCCATCTTATTTTCAATAAAATAGATGCTGAGCTGCTCCCGCAAAAATTCGGTCATGGCGTCCTGAATAAACTTATTGGTGATGGCCTTTTTGGTCTGGTTTTCGTAGCTTGTCATGGTAGAGAGCGAGTTGCTGACCAGAACCAAACTGTCCTCAATATCGGAAAACTGAATTTTCCCCTCATTTTTATTATATTTTCCGTTTTGCTTTAAATACTGATCGATCGCATAGACAAAGGCATTGCGCACTGCCTTATCCGGCGCGCCGCCATACTCTAAGTAGCTGGAATTGTGATAATATTCCAGCACGTTGATTTCATTGTTGAAGCAAAAGGCAAAACTCATTTTGACCTTATACTCTTCCAGATCCTCGCGGTCGCGGCCCTTACGCTCTGTCTCAATAAAGTGAACGCCCGTCAACTCCTTGCCGCCGCAAAGTTCCTTGACGTAGTCAACGAT
>CAVGTH010000094.1:3358-6978 GCA_963632045.1 Roseburia faecis
GTCAACGATTCCGTTTTCATAATAATATTCAAACTCTTCAAACACACCCGGTTCCGTCTCATTTTTGAGCACAAACCGCAGCCCGGAATTGACAACCGCCTGCCGTTTTAAGGTGCTTTGATAGAACTCCAGCGGAATCCGAATATCCGTAAAAACACTCATATCCGGCTTCCAGCGGATGCGGCTGCCGGTGTGACGGTGCCGAAACTTGGTCTTTTCTAGTCCGCCGACGTTTTCGCCCTTTTCAAAGTGCAGGTTAAACTTATAGCCGTCGCGCAAAATCTCAACGTCCATATAGGCAGAACTGTACTGCGTTGCACAGGCACCGAGTCCGTTTAATCCCAGCGAGAACTCATAGTTACCGCCGGCATTGTTCTGATACTTGCCGCCGGCGTACAACTCGCAAAAGACCAGCTCCCAATTGTACTTCTTTTCTTTTTCGTTATATTCCACCGGGATTCCTCTGCCAAAGTCCTCGACTTCGATCGAGTAATCCAGGTACCGCGTCACGTAAATCACATTACCAAAGCCCTCTCTGGCCTCGTCAATGGAGTTTGAGAGAATCTCAAACATCGAATGCTGACACCCTTCGATTCCGTCCGAGCCAAAAATTACCGCCGGACGTTTGCGGACGCGATCCGCTCCCTTCAGCGAAGAAATACTGGAATTATCATACGATTTTGCAGCCATCTGCCTACCTCCAAAACTATCTTCCCATTTCATCTGTGCGATTTGCCGCACACTTTTTTATTGTAACACAAAATATTGCGGTTGTCAAAGCCCATCTACACAACAAAAAGATTCTGTTTTTTAATTACGGTTGACATTCTCGTTCCTTGTGATATAATAACGGAGGGAATTTGGAAAGGAACCAAACAAAGGAGACGAAAACAATGCGAATTGGAATTTTAGGATACGGTAATTTGGGGCGCGGCGTGGAATGCGCCATTCGGCAAAACCCGGATATGGAGCTTGCCGCCGTGTTTACCCGCAGAAACCCGGAGAGTGTAACCATCATGACGAAGGGCGTTCCGGTGCTTCCGGCAGACGACGCGGCATCGATGCAGGACAAAATCGACGTTTTAATCATCTGCGGCGGCAGTGCGACCGATCTTCCGGTGCAGACGCCTGCTTTTGCAAAGCTTTTTAATGTTGTTGACAGCTTTGACACCCATGCAAAAATACCGCAGCACTTTGCAAACGTTGACGCCGCTGCAAAGGAAAGCGGCAAAATCGGCATGATCTCTATCGGCTGGGATCCCGGCATGTTCTCTTTAAACCGGATGTACGCAAACGCCATCTTAACCGATGGAAACGACTACACTTTCTGGGGCAAGGGCGTAAGTCAGGGTCACTCGGACGCGGTACGCCGGATTGAGGGCGTTTTGGACGCACGCCAGTACACCATCCCGGTTCCGTCTGCCGTAGAGGCGGTCAGAAACGGTGAAAACCCAACCCTCACGACACGGCAAAAGCACACCAGAGAATGCTTTGTAGTCGCAGAGCCGGGCGCTGACCTTAAACGGATCGAGGAAGAAATCAAGACCATGCCGAACTATTTTTCTGACTATGATACTACGGTGCACTTTATCACACAGGAAGAAATGCAGCGCGACCACAGCGGAATTCCGCACGGCGGTATGGTGATTCGCAGCGGCAAGACCGGCAAAGACGGCGAACACCGCCACATTATTGAATATAGCCTAAAGCTGGATTCTAACCCGGAATTTACGGCTTCGGTTCTGGTTGCATACGCAAGAGCCGCTTACCGTATGAACCGGGAAGGACAAAGCGGATGCAAAACGATTTTTGATGTTCCGCCGGCATACCTCAGCGCGCTGGACGGCGAAACGCTCCGTAAAACTCTGTTATAATCCGCAGCAGCCGCAATTAGGGGAAACATGTCTATCAAAACGCATCGAACAAAGGATCTTTGTTCGGTGCGTTTTTTCTGTCCGCTTGGTATATTTTTCTCCCATTTGGCAGATACTAGTATCAAAAAGAATGAGGAGGATATCTATGAAAGCCTACATTGGAATCGTGGACGTTGCCGCAAGGGAGATTTTAGACTCACGCGGAAATCCGACCCTGGAGGTAGAAGTTTTTGCAGAAGGCGGCATTTTAGGGCGCGCTTCCGTCCCCTCCGGCGCCTCTACCGGTGCGTTTGAGGCGTGCGAACTCAGGGACAACGATGCATCGCGCTATGGCAGAAAGGGCGTTACCAAAGCTGCCAAAAATGTGAACGGCCCCATCTGCGAGGCGCTGATCGGCATGAATGTGCTGGATCAGATCGCCATTGACAAGGCCATGATCGCCCTTGACGGAACCCAAAACAAAAGCAAACTCGGTGCAAACGCCATTTTAGGCGTCTCGCTCGCCTGCGCCAAGGCCGGCGCGATCGCCGTTGGCGAGAGCCTTTATCAATACGTCGGCGGTATTCATGCGCACATGCTCCCGGTACCTATGATGAATATTATTAACGGCGGCAAGCATGCCGACAACTCCATCAGCTGCCAGGAATTTATGATTATGCCGGTCGGCGCTGAGGACTTTCGCCAGGCGCTTTCCTGGTGCGCCCAGGTGTTTCACACGTTAAAAGGAATCCTAAAGGAAAAAGGCTATTCCACCGCCGTCGGGGACGAGGGCGGATTTGCCCCCAACCTCAGCAATGACGAAGAGGCCGTACAGGTCATTGTAGAGGCCATCGAAAAAGCCGGTTATAAGGCCGGCAAGGATTTTCGGATTGCACTGGATCCGGCCTCGACCGAAATGTACGAAGAGGCGAAAAAACAGGGACATGAGGGCAGCTACTGTTTCTGGAAAACCGGCAAGCTGCTGAGCCGCGACGAGATGGTCGCCTTTTGGGCGGACTGGGCTGCCAAATACCCCATCATCTCCATTGAGGACGGCATGGCAGAAGAAGATTGGGATGGCTGGAAAATGCTGACCGATCGTCTTGGCGATCGCATTCAATTAGTCGGTGACGACCTCTTTGTAACCAACAGTGAACGGCTGCAAAAGGGAATCTCGCTCGGTGCCGGAAACGCGATTCTAATTAAGGTAAACCAGATCGGCACCCTGACCGAAACCCTTGAGGCGGTACAGACCGCCAACCGTGCCGGTTATACCGCCATCATCTCGCACCGCAGCGGCGAAACAGAGGACACCACCATTGCCGATCTTGCGGTCGCGCTCAATGCCGGACAGATTAAAACCGGCGCGCCGTCCCGAACGGATCGGGTTGCAAAATATAACCAGCTGCTGCGCATTGAAGAGGAACTGGGCGACATTGCCGCCTATCCGGGGATGAAGGCGTGGTTTAATCTGCAAAACCCCTGATTGAAAAAATAACAAAAGGCCGGCTGCGTGCCGGCCTTTCGCTATTTATTTATCCTTTTACAACAATATTGATGAGTTTTTTCGGCACTGCGATGCACTTCACCATTTCGCGGCCCGCGATGAGTTTCTGTACCTTTTCACTTGCGAGCGCCGTCTCCTTCATTTGTTCGGGTGTTAAATCCGGCGAAATCATCATCTTATCCCGAATTTTACCGTTGATTTGCAATACGATCTCAACCTCGCTGACCTTTAATGCATTTTCATCATAGGCCGGCCACGGG
>CAVGTH010000095.1:0-903 GCA_963632045.1 Roseburia faecis
TTTGTGATATAATAACTCGGTCATGCTAAATCGGGGCGGTAGCGGTGTCCTGTACCCCTCAATCCGCTATAGGGGGGATGAAAACTTGCCATGAGGGATAGCCGTGTCCGGTCTGCCCTGTTCAAGTGGTGTTGACGGTCTGGTCTTACGCAATCGGAACCTGTGAACCTCGTCAGGGCGGGAACGCAGCAGCGATAAGCAGTTATTCCGATGTGCCGTGAGGGCGCCAGACCTGAGCTTACTGTCCAGGTAACGCGGGTACTGTTGTTTCAAAGGTAAGCGCGTGACTTTTTTATGTAAAAAATCATTTTATCAAAGATCTTGTATCGGTATCAAGTGTGCAAATATATTGGCCGAAACGGGGTATAAAACCCTGCCGGATAAGGCAAAATTCGGCCGGACGGAGGTGAGACATATGTCTGATTCTTATCGGGCGTTATACCGTAAATGGCGACCCATGACGTTTTCGGATATCGTGGGACAAAGCCATGTTTCCGATACGCTAAAGCATGGGATTGCCGCAGGGAGGATCACGCATGCCTACCTGTTTTGCGGCACGCGCGGCACGGGTAAGACCTCAACCGCAAAAATCTTTTCGCGTGCGGTCAACTGTGAACACCCCATTGACGGCGAGCCGTGCAACGAATGTCCGACCTGCCGCGGCATTTTGGACGGCAGCATTATGGACGTCTATGAGATGGACGCGGCCAGCAACCGCGGCGTGGAGAACATCCGTGAAATTCGGGACGAGGTGATCTATACGCCGGCCGGGTGTACCTATAAGGTTTATATCATTGACGAGGTGCATATGCTCACCCAGGAGGCATTTAACGCCCTGTTAAAAACACTGGAAGAGCCGCCGGCGCATGCGCTGTTTATCCTTGCAACGACAGAGCCGAACAA
>CAVGTH010000095.1:913-6458 GCA_963632045.1 Roseburia faecis
GCGGTTTGATTTCCGGCGGATCAGCGTTTTGGATATCGCATCCCGTCTGCGTCAAATTGCCGAGGCGGAGAAGATTCCTGCCTCTGAGGACGCGCTGGAACTGGTGGCGGAACTCGGTGACGGTTCGATGCGTGACGCGCTCAGCATCCTGGATCAGTGCGCCGCCTTTGAACAGGAAAATCTCACCGCCGCCAAAGTGAGTGAAATTGTCGGGATTGCGGATCCGAAAACCCTGTTTTCGATTGTGGACGCCATCGCGGACGGCGATGTGCAGACGGCGCTGCTCGGTGCGGACGCCCTGTTTCAAAAGGGAAAAGAGATCCAGAATTTTTTGGAGGAACTGAGCACACATCTCAGAAACCTGCTGATCTGTAAGTCCACGGCGCAGCCGGAACTGCTGCTGGAGCGCAGCAAAGAGAAGGTGCAGAAATATCAAAGCCAGGCAGAGGGATTCTCGGCAGAGCAGCTGATCTTTATGATTAAGGTGCTGGGCGAGGCAACGGCAAGAGCCAAATGGATGACGGCGCCGCGGCTTGCCGCCGAGATGGCGCTGATTCAGCTGGGCAACCCCAAATACAGCAGCGAAAACGAAGCGCTGCTTGCACGGATCGAAAAGCTGGAACGCATGATTTCCGGCGGTGTGCCGGCGGCGGCCGTACAGACGGCGGCGCAGCCGAGCGAAAGCGCCGAAAAACGAAAAGAGACGAAAAAAGAGACGGTGCCGCCACCTGCCGCGGCGGACGCACCGCCCTGGCAGGTGGATGAAAAACCGCCGGAAAAGCCGGCGCATGCTGATGCGGCAGCAGTTGAGAACCAAGCGGCTGCTGCGGAAAGAAACGCGGATCAGGGCGCGGCAGGCGTGACGGCAGAGACGGCCTCCGCCTGGGGCTTTTGGGCGGACGCGCTGCAGGAAATCAAAGAGGAGAGCAAGGCGCTTTTTGCCTTTTTGTATAATGCCAAGGCCTACCAAAACGGCAGTGTGATTGAACTGGAACTGAACAGTCAGGTGGCTTTCAGCCGTATTGCAACGCCGAAAGGGCTTTCCTATCTCTCCGAATTATTCAGCCGCGTCTGCGGCAGTGCGGTGACGGTCAAGGCGTATATGGAGGGCGCGCGGCCACTCCCAAAAGAAGAAAAGAAAGAGCCGGAGACAGGCATTCTTGATATCGCAAAGAAGAAAGAACTGTTTGGCGACCGGATGACAGTGATACAAAACGAGGAAGAATAAAACGAAAGGGGGCATGGAGCATGGCAAAGGGCGGTTTTCCCCGCGGTATGGGCGGCGGCAATATGAACCAGCTGATGAAACAGGCACAAAAAATGCAGGAACAGATGGCAAAGATGCAGGAGGAGATGGAAAACAAGACCTATGAGGCAACCGCCGGCGGCGGTGCGGTCAAGGTGACGTTTTCCGGCAAGCGCGAGCTGACCGAGGTCATCTTAAAGCCGGAGGTTGTCGATCCGGACGATATCGAGATGCTGCAGGATTTGGTGATTGCGGCGGTGAATGAGGCGCTTCGCAACATGGAGGCCGACAGTGCGTCGCAGATGGGACAGTTAACCGGCGGATTGAATATTCCCGGTCTGTTTTAAGGAGGATAAGACAATGATTGTTACAATTGCAAAGGGAAATGTTTCGGCGGCGGTTGACAGTCACGGTGCCCAGCTGATTTCTCTGAAAAAGGGCGGGAAAGAATATATCTGGCAGCGCGACCCCAAGTTTTGGGCAAGCTGCGCACCGATTTTGTTTCCGGTAGTCGGCCGGCTGCGTGACGGCGTTTTGCGGATTGACGGCAAGGACTATCCGATGCCCATGCACGGCTTTGTAAGGGATATGGAACTGGCTGTTACAGCGCAGAGCGAGAGTGCGGTGACCTTTTCCCTGACCGACAGCGAAAAAACCAAGGAATTTTATCCCTGGAGCTTTTCTTTCTCGGTGACCTTCTCGATTGAGGGCGACAAGCTGACCGTTTCTTTCGCGGTTGAAAACCGCGATGACAAGACGATGATCTTTGGACTTGGCGGTCACCCGGCGTTTAATGTGCCGATGGAGGATGGCGCGGTATTTACCGATTATCAGCTGGTCTTTGAAAAAGAAGAACGGCTGGACACCGATATCTGCAACATGGAGACGATCGAGATATACGGCGACGAGAAAAAGACCGTTTTAGACGGCGGCAGAACGCTGCCGCTGGTGCGCAGCCTGTTTAACGGGGACGCACTGATCTTTGAAGATATCGCGTCGCGCAGCGTGGATCTTGTCCATAAAGACACCAAGAAGGGCATCCGTTTTGCTTACGGCGATTTTCCGATTCTTGCGGTCTGGACGCGCGGCGAACCGCAGGAGGCGCCGTATGTTTGCCTAGAGCCGTGGTACAGTATGGGATTCCGCTGCGGCGAGGGCGCGGATATCAGCGATAAATACGGAATGCAGCATTTAGCACCGAGAAAGACCTTTACGGCAGCGTTCTCGGCTGAAATATTAGACTAAAATTTACAAAAGAAAGGTTGATTCTAGATGGATATCGAAATCAGAAACCCCTGGCATCCGGAGGACGCCAAACATTATACCACCGACCGCATGAGAAACGATTTTTTGATTCAGGATTTGTTTACGCCGGATAAGGTGCGCCTGGTTTACAGTCATGTGGATCGGATTATTGTCGGCGGCATTTGCCCCGCGCACGAGACCTTAAAGCTGGAAGCCGGTCACGAACTCGGCGTGGACTATTTCCTGGAGCGCCGCGAACTTGGTGTAATTAACGTTGGCGGCGCCGGCACGGTCATCTTGGACGGTGAAGAATTTGAACTCGGCCACAAGGACGGCCTGTATGCCGGCCTCGGCATCAAAGAGGTGGCTTTTCGCAGCAAGGACCCCGAAAACCCGGCAAAATTCTATATGAATTCCGCACCGGCACACCGCAAATGCCCCACGGTGAAGATTACGCTGGAGATGGCAAACAAGCGGCACCTGGGCTCGGTTGAAGAATGCAATAAGCGTACCATCAACCAGTACATTCATCCGGCGGTTTGCGAAAGCTGCCAGCTTTCGATGGGCATGACGGCGCTTGAGGTCGGCAGCAACTGGAACACCATGCCCTGTCATACCCACGAACGCCGTATGGAGGTTTATTTCTATTTTGAACTGGGCGAGGAGGACGTTGTCTTTCATATGATGGGCGAGCCGCAGGAGACCCGTCACATTGTCATGCGCAATGAAGAGGCGGTAATTTCGCCGAGTTGGTCGATCCACAGCGGCGTCGGTACCAAAAACTATACCTTTATCTGGGGTATGGTGGGTGAGAACCAGACCTTTGACGACATGGATCACGTAGCAATGCAGGATATTCGTTAGGAGGTAACATTGATGCAGTTTACCATTCATTTGTGCCGTGCGGACGGCACGACCGCATGTGAGGCAGCCGGCAGCCGCGAGGCGGCGCTCTCGGTGGATGCCTATCAGAGCGGCGACTACCTGGAATTTCACGCGGAGGGAACCGCCTACGCCGTGATTCACCTCCATGATTCCGTCAAGGACGCGCTGCTCTACATCCCGGACGGCAAATTTACCTTTGCAATCCCTGAGGGGCAGGCGCTCAGCGGTTTTGCGCCCGGCACCTTTGAGGGGGCGCAGCACATAACCATGCGCGCGGCCGAAGAGGATGAAATCAAAGGATATCGCAACCTTTGTCTCAATCCGCTTGATTTTCGTTTTCCGAGCGAGGTGGTGGATCCGGATGCGCCGGAGTGGAGCAATCCGACCGATTCCGCCGCAATCCAAAACGGCGAGGTGCTTGCGTATCCGCATGTTTACGCCAACCGCGTCACGCGGAACGAGGGCTGTTTTTATGCGCGCAATGCGATTGACGGCATGACCGTGACCGACGGCCACGGCAACTATCCGTACCATTCCTGGGGCGGCGCCGTGCATGAGGATTTGACCTACGCGGTTTATTTTGGCCGTCCGGTCAGCATCGACAAGCTGGTGCTCTATTTGCGCAGCGACTATCGTTTAGACGATCAGGGCAGAGAGCACGATACCTATTGGCACACCGCGTTTATCGAACTGTCGGACGGATTCAGCACAGAAATCCATCCGAAAAAACTGGCGGACGGACAGGCGTTTTCCTTGGGTCAGCACACGACCTCCTGGCTTAAGCTTTCCAGACTCGATCCGCTGCAGCACGATAAAAGCCAGAATTTTGCCGCGCTCACGCAGATTGAAGTATGGGGCAGCGATATTAAAAAATAAAGCGGGATAACGTCTCAGGCTTTGGCACAAAGCGCGCCGGCGAAAGGACTAACCCAAGCGCGCCGGAGAGAGCAAAACTTTGCGTTCTTTCGATAAGCCGAAAAGGCATAATCCGAACCCGCCGAAAAAACAAAAATTTCGGTTATCTTAAGAAGATCAATTCCGCAGGAAAAACCCCTGCGGAATTTTTTTGAAAACACTATTGACAAATGTAGCTGAACATGTTATATTACCTTTAGCAGCTACATATGTAATTACAAAGGATAAAGGTTTTAGATCGAAAGGGGCAGTGATATGTCAAATACAAAACACACGATTACGGATTCGGAATACAGTATCATGAAAATTTTGTGGAATGCCGAGGAGAAGATGACGGTGTCGGACGTGGTGAAAGCGCTCAATCAAAACGACTGGACGCCGTCCACCGTTTCTACCTTTTTGCAGCGATTGCTGAAAAAGAATGTGGTCTCCTGTGAAAAAAGGGGAAACACCAATCTGTATTATCCGGTGATGCAGCAAAAGGATTATGATCTGCGTGAGACGGAGAGCTTTTTGTCAAAAATCTATAAGGGTTCGGTAAAAAATCTGGTTGCGGCGCTTTATGAGAACAAAAAGCTTTCCAAAGAGGATCTGTCGGAACTGAAGGAAATATTTGATTTGGAGGGATAAGCTTGTACGACATCTTCAAGACGGTGTTTATTTTAAGCCTTTTGGGCTTTGGAATCACCGCTTTGCTTTTGCTGTTAAAGCCCATTACGGTAAAGCGGCTGCCGGCAAGGTGGCAATACTGTGTGTGGGTGGTGGTGCTGATCTCTATGATCTTGCCGACCTACAAGCTGATTCCCACATACGAGGCGCAAAAACTTGCCACCCTGCCGCAAAATCAGACGGTGCAGACGACGGCGCAGCCGCAGGCGGAAACAAATCCCGATGCGGTTGTCACCTATGACACGCCGATGGAGTACAGAGAGGTTTCGCTGTCCCCAAAGGTGCAGATACGGCTTTTTGACCTGATCGCGTATCTTTGGCTTGGCGGCGTTCTCATCTTTTTGGCCGTTGTTATGATAAGCTATTGCCTGTATCTTAGCCGTAAAAGAAAGCACGCCGTTAAGATTTCCGGCACTTCGGTGTTTGAAGAAGTGAAAAAGGAACTCAAAATCAAAAGGCATATCAGGCTGAAAGCGTCGCCGGAGACCGGCTCGCCGATGCTGGTGGGAGTGTTGTTTCCAACGGTGTACCTTCCCTGCCGCGAAATCCCTGACGAGAATATGCGTATGGTGCTTTTGCATGAAC
>CAVGTH010000095.1:6468-6952 GCA_963632045.1 Roseburia faecis
AAGCGAAAGGATTTGCTTGTAAAGTGGTTTGCGGTTTTGGTGAACGCCGTACACTGGTTTAATCCGCTTTGTTATCTTGCCTGTGCGGCCTTGAGCGAGGCGTGCGAGGTGTCGTGCGATATGGCGGTGACCAAAAACATGAACGAAGAGGAACAAAAGCTGTATATGCAGACAATTCTTCATTTAGCTACAGAAAGGAGTTAAAACATGTTAGAGAATTTATACACCACGAAAATGAGTGCAAATAAAAAGAACCTGCAAAACAGGTTTGCAAAAATCCGTTCAAAAAGCGGCAGATTTTCTAAAATGATGGCGGCGGTGATGTCGGCCGCAATAGCAGTTACCATGCTCGGCGGTATCGTCGTTATGGCGGCGGTCGGTAATGAAGAAAAGAACTTTTTTGTCGATGGCAAAGGATATGCCATTGAACCGATTTTGATAGAAAACAGTCTGGCGACACATACGGATAATTACTTTGTGCCGC
>CAVGTH010000096.1:0-3327 GCA_963632045.1 Roseburia faecis
TTTTTCGATATGCGGTCGAATACACGATTCTTTCCGCTGCTGAACACGTGATCTTAACCTTGCCGTCTTCAAGCCAAAGATCATAAATTTCCGGTCCCTGCGATGCATAAAAGTTTCCGTTTTGCAACGCATCCGTGACGTCTTCGTATACAAGGCGGTCAGCCTTAATCATAGTAAAAGCCCCAAATGAATCCCATGCTTTCGAATTTGAATCCGCCCGGTTATGGTTATCATCGGCGCCGATACAGTAAATGCGTTTTCCGCATCTTAGCATATCATCATACTCTTTTTCGTTATAATCGGTATATCCTTCGCATATACATCCGTAATTACACATCTCCATCGCATTCATCCCGGTGTATTTTGCATACTGCTCATAATTTTCAAGCGACCAGGCCGGATGATTATACGTCACAAAAAATCCGTTTTCGCGTCCCGTTTTTATCATATCGTTAATACACTCCGGCGTGTATCTCCTAACATAATCCGGCAGAGTATGATCATACTTTATCTTATCGCGGTAGTGAACCGCATTACTAAAAAGGTATTTTCCGCGGTGATAGCACACCTGCGTAAGGTTATCCGGCTTGAGTGCGATCAGGCAAATATGACACGCCCGAACATAAGTAAATGGGATGTCATATTTCTTCTCGTTGATCTCCATTTCATAGCCGTTTAACGGCAAAAAGTTTTCGTCCGCAAGATCCGCGTGCGAAATCAAAACATCATGATCGGTGTATGCAAGGATCGAGTATCCCCGCTCCATATAGATTTTTTTGAGTTCCTCCGGCGTAAGTTCGCCATCCGATATCGTAGAATGGCAATGCAGATTCGCCTTATAAAATTTTCCGCTGTGCGGCAATAAGTATTTTTTCAATGTTAACTCTCCTTATCTTCTATTTTTATTACTCTGGGCATCGTAAAGAGAAAAGTGGATCCAACGCCGGGCGCACTTCTTACCGTCACACCTCCTCCGTGTCGCTGTGCAATCCAGCGCACCATAGAAAGTCCCAGTCCCATACTGTTGCTGCCATCCTTGCTGCGGGACGGGTCCACCTGATAAAAACGCTCCCAAATCTTTTCCTGCTCTTCTTCTTTGATGCCGATTCCGTGATCCTGTACGGATACGCACATCGTGTCGCCGTGCGCCTCCAGGGAGACAAGAATCTCCCGGGTGTCGCGGTTATACTGATAGGCGTTGCTGATCAGGTTAATCAACAGCCGGGTCAGCAAAAAGCGGTCCCCGTTTACATAAACGGACGGGATAATCTTGGTTAAAAGCGGCGTTTCGCCCCCATGAATCTCACGCTGCTCCTCGCAGACAAAGGTCAAAAGCTCGCTGAAATCCAGAACTTCATTCTGAATCTGCTGCGTCCCGTTGTCCATTCTGGAAAAGCTGAGCAGTTCCGCAATCAGCTTCCGCATTCTTTCGCTCTGCCGCATCACCGAGGCGGCAGATTCCTGCCACTCCTCCTGCGTCTTGGCGCAGTCCCGCATATATTCGCACTCCGACATAATAACGGCTACCGGCGTGCGCAATTCGTGCGAGACATCTGAGGTAAACTGTTTTTCCCGCTCCATCGCCTGCTCAATCCGCGCCAGCATCTCGTCAAAGGTGATTGCCAGCTGCGAAATCTCATCCGTTCCCGCGATAGAAATCCGCCTGGATAAATCCCGGCTCTCGCTGATCTCCTTTGCCGTTTTTCGTATGGTGTTGACCGGCTTTAAGGCTCTTTTTACAATAAAGTATCCGCCGATCGCCGCGGCAAGAATCAAAATAACCGTCACGATAAGATTGGTTTTGATGACCGAACGCAGCATATACTCCTCGGCTTTGACAGAAACCGCACCGCGCAGCCAGAGGCTCTCTCCGCCCGGAGTCGGGATTTCCTTATCCAAAATATAGCAGAGCGTCCCATCGCTGCTCAGCGTCTGCACCTTATCGCCGACAAAAGCCGCGTTTTCGGCCGCCGCAAACGGAATCTGCCCGGCCAGCCGCTCACCGCCCCGATATAAGGCAAGATGTACGCCGTTTTCAAAATACATAAAATCGGGGCCGGCGCGCACCCTGCCCTGCGGATCCACCTGCATCCGCGCGCTGTTATTGACCGTTCTGACTAATCTGCCGGTAATATCCCGGCTGATGATGGTGCGGCTCCAGCTGAACATAATCACCAGTGCCGCAGTCGCTATGGCAACCATAATCAGCGTATACCATAGCGTGATTCTGAGTTTAATGGATAATCGGTTCATAGCGTTTCCCTCAAGACATAGCCGCTGCCGCGGATGGTATGAATCAGCTTTACCGCGCGTCCCTCGTCAATCTTTTTTCGCAGGTATCGTATGTAGACATCGACCACATTGGTGCCGCCCATGTAATCAAAATTCCATACATGATTTTCGATCTTTTCACGGCTGAGTACAATCCCCTGATTTCGCATCAGGTATTCTAAGATATCAAATTCTTTGGCGGAAAGATTGATGACCTCGCCGCCGCGCCGCACCGTATGCGCCGCCGCGTCCAGAGTCAGATCGGCAACCCGGTAAATGTTGGTGGGGTTGCCTGCCGCCTTGCGCAGCATCACGCGCAGCCGCGCCAAAAGTTCTTCAAAGGCAAAGGGCTTTACCAGATAATCCTCCGCCCCGATGTCCAGCCCGGCCACACGGTCCGCCACGCTGTCCCTTGCCGTCAGGAACAAAACCGGCGTTTTATCGCCGCGGCTGCGCATCGCCTTGACCGCGTCCATACCGCTCAGCTTTGGCATCATAATATCCATAATAACCGCGTCAAATTCGCCGGTCTGCAAATAGTCCAGCGCCGCAGCGCCGTCAAAGACCGCATCGGTGCAATATCCCTCCTGACCGAGCCGCTTGCACAAAACGCGGTTTAAATCCCGCTCATCTTCTACCACCAAAATGCGCATCCTTTTCCCTTCTTTCTGCCACGGGCACAGGACTTTGAAAGGGCGCAGCGCCGTGCCAAATCCCTTGTGCCGACTATACGTGCAGTATATCACACTTTTCTTTTTCTGTAAATACCCAAAAACAAAGGATGGCGAAAGGGCGCTGCCCACAATATAGGCCGACATCTGATCCGCATTCTTGGGTTTTTTGGGCGTTGCAAACGCCTCATAATTTCCGCTGGAATAATACATAACCATCCTCCTTTTTGTTATATCGGTCTTTTTATTTGATATACCCAAGCAGTCCCGGCAGCCAGAGGGAAAGCGGCGGAATGTAGGTCACCAAAAGCAGTGCCAGAAAAATTACGCCGAAAAAGACCATCAGATACCGCATCACGGATTCGATTGTGACGCCGCCCACACG
>CAVGTH010000096.1:3337-5186 GCA_963632045.1 Roseburia faecis
GATTAAAAATCAGCATAATCCCAAAATGCACCGGGTGCATCCCCAGCGCCGTACAAACCGGCAGAAAAATTGGTGTAAAGATCAGACACGCCGGCGTCATATCCATAAACGTCCCCACGATCAAAAGAATCAGGTTAATCATCAAAAAGATAAGATACCGGTTTTTCGTCAGTCCCAGCAATGCGCCGGAAATAGCCGACGGAATCCCGGTAAACGCCATCACCCAGGACATAATGCCGGACACGCCGATCAGAAAAATGATGATCCCGGTCATCTCCGCACTCTCGCGGAAGATCTTGGGCAGATCCCGCCACGAAATCGAACGGTAGCAAAACAGCGACAGTACCAGGCTGTAAACCACCGCCACCACGGATCCCTCGGTCGCCGTAAAGATTCCCTTTACAATGCCTCCGATGACAATGACAATCAGCAAAAGACTCGGCAGCGCCTGAAGCAGAACCCTTCCGGCCTCGCGCGCGGTGTAGGTGGCCTTAGTGACATAGCCGCCGCGCTTTGCCATCAGGTAGATCACCGCCATACAAAATAATCCCCATAAGATACCCGGGATGTACCCGGCCATAAACAGGGCGGCGACCGAGGTTCCTCCGCTGACTAACGAATAGGTAATCATCACGTTGCTGGGCGGTATCAAAAGTCCGGTCGGCGCCGTCGCAATATTGGCTGCCGCCGAAAAATCCGGGTCATAGCCCTCCTCCCGTTCGATCGGGCTGATCATCGACCCCATGGCGGACGCGGCAGCCGTCCCGGAGCCGGAAATCGCGCCGAATAGCATATTCGCCACCACATTGGTCTGCGCCAGTGCACCGGGCGTCTTGCCGGTCATCAGCTTTGCCAGATTGATGAGACGAATGGCGATACCGCCGCGGTTCATGATATTGCCGGCCAGGATAAAAAAGGGAATCGCAAGCAGGGCAAAAACCGAAATCCCGGAAAAAATCCGCTGCGCACCGGTCACGACGGCGATGTCTGCGCGCAGCACCGGCAAAATAGCGCAGATTGAGGAAAACCCCAGCGCGATGGAAATGGGTACGCCGCACAAAAGCAGGGCAAATAACATGATAAAAATAATAAGGCTGCATAGCAAAGCAATTTCCATGATCGAACTCCTTTATTTTCTTCGCAGGGCAAGGCTTGCCGAGTATTTTAACACCGTTTGAGTGAAAATCCGCCTCTTAAAATCGGGTTCGGGTTGCTGATATTCGGTTAATGATATTTAAAATTCAAGGCAAGGATATTTAAAATACTGTAAATAAGGCTCAGCGCACCGGATAGCGGAACGGCCGCATAGACAACCCCCATCGGAATCCTCAGCGATGCCGTCACCTGCGTCATGGTAAGGCGCATAATCGCGATGCCGCCGATGATCATCACCACCAAAGAAAACAGAAAAACCAAAATCTCACGCAAAAGATCAAAGAAAAACCGTTTTTTTGCGCTCAGGCGATCGACGATAAATCCCATCCGCATATGCTCGCGCTTTCCGAACACATAGGCCGCCGCCAGCAGCGCCAGCCAGGTAAAGCTGTATGTCAAAAGTTCCTCGGACACCGTGCTGGGACGGTTAAAAAAGTACCGTGCCGCAATCTGATAGGTTCCGACCAGAATCATCAGCGAAAAAAGCAGAACGCAAAGCGTGCCGAGCACCGTATCCATGATTTTTCGCAATTTCTCCGCGCCGTTCACGGTGCCGTCACCTCCCCTCTCTCCAATCGGTCAATTTCCTGAAAATGCCGGTATATCGGGATAATCGCCGGGTTTTTCTCCATCATGGACTGATGCAGCGGCAAAACCTTTTCCTGAAAGTCCGGGACGTTGACGGATAAAAAGG
>CAVGTH010000096.1:5196-6881 GCA_963632045.1 Roseburia faecis
CTCTTCTTTTGCCGTCTTTCGCGCCGCCTCCACCTGCTTATTCCACTCAGAAAGTTCCACTTCGGTCGAGAGCGCCGCCGCCTCTTTAAAAATTTGCAGTTCCTCGTCCGACAGTTCCTTTAAAAACCGAAGATTGCCGACCAGCACGTCCGGCACCATCTGGTGCTTGTTTTCGGTAAAGTACTTGGCGACCTCGCCGTGCTTGTTCTGGGTCAGCGCAAGTTCGTTATTCTCCGCACCGTCAATGACTCCCTGCTGAATCGCCGTATAAACCTCGCCAAAGCTCATGGGCGCGGCGGCCGCGCCAAAGGCCTGTACCATCGCCACGCTGGCCGGCGACTGTTGCACCCGAATTTTCATTCCTTTTAAATCATCCGGCGTTTGGATCGGCTTTTTGGCATAAAAATTCCGCGTTCCTGCACTGTACCAGGTCATCACCCGAAACCCGGCCTCGTCCGTGGATTCGTAAACCGGATTCATAAAGTCGCTATCCTCCATCGCAGCATAGTACGCCTCCTCGGAGGAAAACAGATAGGGCATCGAAAAGACCTCATAAACGCGCGCAAAGGTCTCCAGATTCGCCGTGCCGGACACCACAAAGTCAATGGCGCCGGTCTGGGTCAGTTCGATTGCCTTTTGGGCCGCGCCCAAAATCTCATTGGGAAAAATCTGAATATCAAAGCGATCGCCGAGCCGTTCCTCGATGTATTGTTCCAGCGCCATAAGCCCGATATGCTCCGGGTGGGTCTCGCTCTGCCCGTGCGCGATGCGGACAATGCGCCTGCCGGAATCCACCGATTTGCAGCCGCCAAGGCCAAGGCTTAGGCTAAGCCCAAGACACAGGCATAGCAGATCGCGCAGATAGCGCGTTTTTTTCTTTTTCATGCTGTTCCCTCCGTTTGTCTGTCCGAAAGCGAAATCCGTCTCCCGGAATCGGAATTTTGGTTGCTCCCGTACGTCTAACCTGATGTTACCGCAGCGCCGGCCTTGTTTTTCGCCAGCCAGTCGTCCAGCAGCGTACCGCCCTCGCCCGGAATCTTTAATACCGCTTTTTTGCCCATGGCAACGCCCAGTACGCCCATAAAGGACTTGGCGTCCATGCGATTTTCGCCAACGCAAAGTTCCGCCGTCCCCGGACAGAGCGAGACCAAATCCACCAGTGCGGCCGCCTCTTTGGCAGAACGCAGTAAAATGGTGTAGTGTTTCATAAAAACCGCTCCTTTTGATGTTCTATCTGCTAGTATGCCAATTTTTTTCTCATTCTAAACCAAAAAAATAACACCTGCCATCAAAGCAGGTGTCAAAGGCGGCTGTGTGCCAAAACTGTCACAGATTTAAGGAGAAATTTTTACGCCTCATCCATAGGGATTTCTCCATGCTCCGCCTCAAATTCTGCAATTTGTTTGCGGATTAAATATTCAATTTCTTTATTTCTGCTCCTTCCCTCATACCTTGCAATGTACGAGAGCTTTTCCATAATTCTTTTGTTAACACGCAACGTGCCATACGTCAACAGATCGTCCACATGAACCACCTCGCAAAATATTGTTAGTATATCGACAGACCCATCTCCGTGAAAAATTTCATTTTAATCTAATCGCCGTCCCCTGTTCCGCCTTTGCTCCTCTCGGCTCTCGCCTCGGTCAGCGATGAACGACTGTCACCGGCAGTCATCGCCGCGGCGG
>CAVGTH010000097.1:0-6874 GCA_963632045.1 Roseburia faecis
GCAGCTGATTTGTAATCAGCAGGTTATCGGTTCGAGTCCGATCATCGGCTTTTTTTAATGGATGGGTTCCCGAGTGGCCAAAGGGGGCAGACTGTAAATCTGTTGCGTCTCGCTTCGATGGTTCGAATCCATCTCCCTCCACCATGTCGGAACGGACTTTGCTCCGTTCCGATTTTTTATAGGTAAAAAATCAGTCACATGCGCCGTCGTTCCTCCTCTTTCGCGAACAGGCACGCGCGGCTCGCCTGTTCGCTTGTAAACGCACTCACAACAACTCACAGTCGCTACCACCTTTTTGCGAGATGCGCCTGCGGCGCGAATATCTCAATGGTTCGATATTGTCAAAAAATGGTGTAAACGGGATCTCCCGTTTACACCATTTTTAATCATCCTGCTCAGCCCAGCAGTTTTTGATACATCTCGTCATATTTTTTTGCCGACGCACCCCAGGAAAAGTCCATCTTCATGGCGCGCTTCATCAGCGGTACCCACACCTCTTTATCCGCAAAAAAGTGCAGCGCCATGCGGAGCGTATAGAGCATATCGTGCGCACTGTACGGTGCAAAGCTAAAGCCGTTACCCTCGCCGGTAAACTCGTTAAAAGGCTGCACGCTGTCTTTCAGGCCGCCCGTCTCACGTACGATCGGGATCGTTCCGTAGGCCATCGCAATCATCTGGCTCAGGCCGCATGGCTCAAACATGGACGGCATCAGCAGCATATCGGCCGACGCATAAATTTTGTGCGCCATATCATCACTAAAGGTAATATTGGCAGAAACCTTCTCCGGGTGATACCATGCGTTCTGACGGAACATCTCTTCATACTTCGCCTCGCCGGTGCCCAGTACTACCAGCTGGATATCCAGGTTCACAAGTTCGCACATCGCCTCGGCAATGATATCAAACCCCTTTTGATCGACCAGTCTTGAAACAATACCGATCATCGCCTTTTCGCCGTCAACCGGAAGTCCGAGCTGCTTTTGCAGAGCGATCTTGTTCTCCTTCTTCTTGCTTGTAAAATTGCGTAAATCAAAATTTGCAAAAATCTTGGGATCGGTCTTTGCGTTATACACCGCGGTGTCGATGCCGTTGATAATGCCGTACAGCGACTGCGACCTTGCAGAGAGCAAACCGTCCAGACGTTCGCCGCCCAGCGGCGTTTTAATCTCCTCCGCATAGCTGGGGCTGACGGTCGTCACATAGTCCGCATAGACGATACCGCCCTTTAAGAGGTTGGCGCATCCGTGGAACTCCAGCTTATCCTCGGTAAAATACTCGCGCGGCAGAGAATAAAAATCCGCCACAATATCCATCGAGTAGATGCCCTGATATCGCAGATTGTGGATGGTGAACACCGTCTTGATACCCCGGTAGAATTCGTCCTCAACATAATACGCGTTGAGCAGTACCGGAACCATGCCGGCCTGCCAGTCGTGCGCATGGATCACATCGGGCTTAAAATCCAGCTGCTTTAAAATTTCAAGGCACGCCTTGTCATAAAAGGCAAACCGCTCCAAATCGTTCCATTTATAAAGATAGATATCGCCAAAATAATACTCGTTGTCGATAAAATAATAGGTCACGCCGTCCTTTTTCAGTTCAAAAACGCCGCAGTACTTCCGCCGCCAGCCGAGCGGAATGTAGAGAAAGAACCGAAATTCCATCTGCTGACAGTATTGCTCTTGAATACAGCCGTACTTCGGCAAAACGACACGCACGTCATGCCCCAGCTTTGCAAGCGCCTGCGGCAGCGCGCCCAGCACATCGCCCAGACCGCCGGTTTTGGCAAACGGTGCAACCTCAGAAGAACACATCAAAATTTTGCTCACTCAAAACACACCTTTCTTTTGAATATTTCGGCAAGTAAACGGTTAAATCACCGCGCCCTTTCCGATTACCATCGGATAAGTATCCTGGCCGACCAGTTTCTTACCGCTGCGCAGTACAACCTCTTTATCAAAAATGACGTTCGCCATCATGCAGTTATCCCGTATCTCGGAATTTTGCATGATGATACAGTTTTCCACCGATGCGCCCTTTCCGATATGCACACCGCGGAAGAGCACACAGTTTTTCACCACGCCTTCGATCACGCAGCCGTCCGCAACAATCGAATTGAAAACCTCGGCGTTTTTGCCGTACCGGGTCGGCACGGTGTCTTTGACCTTGGTGTAGATCGGCATATCCGTTTTCAGCCCGAACAGTTCCTCACGGGTGTCGTGGCTGAGAAGCTTAAGGTTTGCGTCAAAGAAGGATTTTACATCATCAATCTTGAGCTGCGAACCGCAGTATTCATAGGCACAGATTTTCAGCCGGTGCAGATTTGCCAAAAAGATATCCTTGGAGATGGAATGCTTGCCGTGCGCCCTGGCATCGTCCACCAGATCCATCAAAAGCTCCTTCCTTATGATAAAACGGTGCATATAAGACAGCTTGGTCTTTTGCTTTGCCGGGTATACGTGGATATCGCGCACCCGTCCGTCCCCGTCTACATCAAGCAAAATATGGCGCTTTAAATTCTGCGGCGCAATTTCTTCCTCACGGTGGTAAACAAGCGTAATATCCGCCTCTTTTTCCAGGTGATATTTCAGCGCGTCGTCAAAATTCATATTACAAATCGTGTTGCAGTCGGCAACCACTGCGTATTCCTGACGGCTTCTTGACAGATAATGATTGACGCCGTATAAAATATCAACACCGCCCGTCTTTTCGCCGGCGCCCTCGCGGATTTCTCCGGGCGGCAAAATGAACAGGCCGTTGTTCTTTCTGTCCATATCCCAGTCCTTGCCGGTACCCAAATGATCCGTTAAGGAACGGCAATTGTACGGCGTGGTAATCCCCACGTTGATGATCATGGAGTTTACCATGCTGGACAGAATAAAATCAATAATCCGGTACCGGCCGCCAAAGGGAACCGCCGCCAGAGAACGAACCGCGGTCAGTTCGCCGAGCGTTGCCTCCGGATTTTCCGCAAATATCAAACCTAACATATCATTCTTCATAATTCTCGTAACCTTTCTGCCTGCCTAAAGTATCTCTTGCCCTTTCGCTAACCTGATATTCGTAATCTAAGCCCGCCTGAGGTCAAGGAATTTTAAGCGTGGGGATTTTCGTTCAAACAAGGCAAACACGGAGGTAATCTAACGGATTGCCGAGTATTTTAACGCCGTTTGGGCGGAAATCCTCCTCTTAAACTCGAGCTTAGATTGCTAACATCAGGTTGCCATTCTATCTGCAGGCAGGATAGAATCTATCGCACATCCTCTGTCACCATGGAATTGACCGCGATCTTCACACCGTCGCCGACGGTCAGTTCCGGGCCGATCAGGGTAATGTCATCACTGCATATTTTGGTGTTGTTCCAGTCGCGGTTGGCGCCCTCGTCCATCGAGCCGATCACCGCTTTGTCGCCGATATGCACATCGGCGCCGATAATGGATTTATAAACCACCGCGCCGTTTCCGACCGTCGCCCCCGGAAAAATAATGGAATCCTCTACCTTGGCGCCCTCGCCCACCGTCACGCCTTCAAAGATGACGGAATGGTCGATCTCGCCGAAGATCTCGCAGCCCTCGGTCACATAGCAGTTGCGCAGTTTTGCGTTTTCCGAAATATAATGCGGCGGCTTAATGGGATTTTTACTGTAAATACGCCAGTCGCTGTCATCTAAGCAAAATGCCGCGCTATCGTCGAGCAGCTCCATATTCGCCTCCCAAAGGCTCTGAATGGTTCCAACATCCTTCCAATAGCCGTCAAACTGATGCGCAACCATTTTCAGTCCGTCGTCCAGCATCTTCGGAATCACGTTTTTCCCGAAATCGTTTCCGGAATTCGGGTCGGCCTCATCGGCGATTAAGTATTTCTTTAAAACCTCCCAGCTAAAGCAGTACACGCCCATCGAGGCAAGATTGCTTTTGGGATTTGCCGGCTTTTCTTCAAATTCTACGATATTCTGATTCTCGTCGGTGTTCATAATGCCGAACCGGGACGCTTCGTCCCAGGGCACCTCAATGACTGCGATAGTTACATCGGCGCCTGCCTTTTTATGCTGACGAATCATCTTATTATAGTCCATTTTATAAATGTGGTCGCCGGACAGAACCAGCACGCACTTTGGATGAAACCGCTCAATAAAACTCAGATTCTGGTAAATGGCATTGGCAGTCCCCTTATACCACTCTCCCTTTTCGGCCGAGGTATAGGGCGGCAGCACATAAACGCCGCCGTTGGAACGGTCAAGATCCCACGACTGACCGCCTGCAATATAAGTATTGAGTTCCAGCGGCTGATACTGTGTCAAAACCCCCACGGTATCAATCCCGGAATGCGTACAGTTGCTCAGCGGAAAATCAATAATCCGATACTTTCCGCCGAAGGGAACAGCGGGCTTTGCCACATTTTTTGTCAGGATACCCAGCCGGCTTCCCTGTCCGCCGGCCAGAATCATTGCTACACATTCTTTTGCTTTCATAATCTAACCGATTGCCTTTCCGGCTCACAGATTCATGGCGTCTCCGTCTATCGTGAGCCGGATAGACAGTGCCGTTTTATCACCAAGGTTTTGTATCTCCGCGGCATTTTCTGCCGCATCATGCGAAATTTTTCTTGACTCGTACCATATCGGGTTTGCAGACTTTATGCCTGCTTCTGTTTTTCTGACTTTTTCTTTTTGTTCTCTGCGCCGTCCGGCAGCCATTTGAGATAATATGCCGTAAGCGGCGGCAGGTTCAACTCAATCAAATGGGAAAATTCGCGGTACGGCTTTTCCTTTGTTTTCACGCGGCGCGTACCGCGGCCGTCTCCGCCGTAGCTTTTTTGATTGGTAGAGAACACCACCTCGTACTCGCCGGGATCCAAAACGCCGACCTGGTACTTCTTTCTCTCCACCGGGGTAAAGTTCAGCACCACGACAATCTTTTCTTTCTTGTCGCGGCTGATCCGTTCAAAGGAGAGCACGCTGTTTGCCGCGTCCTCCGCGTTCAGCCAGCGAAAGCCCTGCCACTCGCCCTGTTCCCGTTCAATCTCAAAGAGCGCCGGATGACTGCGGTAAAAATGGTTCAGATCCGCCGAGAACCGATGCAGCTTTGCGTGCGCCTCATATTGCTCCAGCAGCCAGTCAAGCTGCTCGTCATAGCGCCACTCGATAAACTGTCCGAACTCGCCGCCCATAAAGAGCAGCTTTTTGCCCGGATGCGCGTACATAAACAGATATAAAAGCCGCAGCTGTGCAAACTTTTCTTCATAGCTGCCCCACATCTTATCCAGCAGCGAACGCTTTCCGTGCACCACCTCGTCGTGCGAGAGTGCGAGAATATAATTTTCCGAAAAAGCGTACATCATCGGGAAGGTCAGCTTATTATGGTTGCCCTTGCGAAACAGAGGGTCGCACTGCATATAGTCTAAGATATCGTGCATCCAGCCCATGTTCCATTTAAAGTTAAAGCCGAGGCCGCCCTCAAACACCGGCTGCGTCACACCGCCCCAGGCGGTCGATTCCTCCGCAATCATCATCACGTTGGGAAACCGCTCAAACACGGCAACATTGAGTTTTTGCAAAAAGTCAATGGCCTCTAAATTTTCCTTGCCGCCAAACCGATTTGGCAGCCATTCGCCGTCGCGGCGGTTATAGTCCAGATACAGCATACTGGAAACCGCGTCCACGCGGATTCCGTCCACGTGATACGTCTCCAGCCAGAACAGCGCATTGGAAATCAAGAACGAGAAAATCTCAGTTTTTGTCCAGTCAAAGACCAGGGTACCCCATTCCTTATGCTCGCCGCGCCGGCTGTCCGGATGTTCAAAAAGCGGCGTGCCGTCAAAGTTTGCAAGCGCATAGGCGTCCTTCGGGAAGTGCGCCGGCACCCAGTCAATGATAATACCGATTCCGTTTTGGTGCAGCGCGTCAATCAGCGCCATCAGCTCGGTCGGCCTGCCGTAGCGGCTGTTAGCCGAATAATAACCCGTCACCTGATACCCCCAGGAACCGTCAAACGGATATTCGGACAGGGGCATCATCTCGACATGGGTATAGCCCATCTTTTTCAGATACGGCACCAGCTGATCGATCATCTCGGTATAGGTATAGTAGCTGCCGTCCTCCTTACACCGCCAGGAGCCGTAGTGCATCTCATAAATTGAAACCGGTTTATCATAGGGCGGCGTCACGCTCCGCTTTTCCATCCAGGTCTGATCCTGCCAGGTATAGGTAAGATCCGCCGTCACCGACGCGTTGGCCGGCCGTACCTCGGAATAAAAAGCGTAAGGATCTGCCTTGAGCACCGTTTCGCCGCGATAGGTATCGATGCTGAATTTATAGTTCTGCCCCTCGCATACGCCGGGGATAAAAACCTCCCAGATGCCGGAGTTGACATGACGGCGCATTCTCCCAAGGTTGGCGTCCCAGCCGTTTTGGTCGCAAACCACCGAAACCGACTTGGCGTTCGGCGCCCAGACCGCGAACAAATAACCTTCCGTGCCGTCCGCCAGCACTTTTTTTTGTGCGCCCAGCATCCGATAGCTCTCATAATTGACGCCCTGATTAAAAAGGTACATTGCCGTTTCATCGATATAAGTCATTGCTTTGGTATCTTTTCTCTCACGATTTTTCACTTGTAATCCCTCCGCCGTTTCGCCGATCGTGCCGCACGCAAAACCGATTCTTTGCGGTCAGTGCGCATCCGCATTATTTGCGTACCGCTCCCGCTGCCGCACCATATCATTTTGTCTGTAAAGTGCATGTAATAATTCTTGTTATTTTACCTAATATCCACAGGCTAATTGTATCACATTTTCGGCTTTTTGTCTATTTTTTTATCGATAAAATTTGCACAAATTATTTCCGCATTCTTTGTACGCTTTTCAAGGAATTTTATAC
>CAVGTH010000098.1:0-6870 GCA_963632045.1 Roseburia faecis
CTGTGTGGACTTTATGGTAGGTTCCATTATTTACTGGCTTATTGGTTTTGGTTTGATGTACGGGACAACGGTTGGCGGCGTCATCGGCATTCCCTTTGGACAGTTCTTTATGAACGGCGGCGCGTATGAACCGACGGTGGATTATACGACCTTGTTTTTCCAGACGGTGTTCTGTGCGACCTCGGCAACCATCGTATCCGGTGCGATGGCAGAGCGTACTAACTTTAAGGCATACGTGATTTATTCCGCTTTGATTTCGTTTTGCGTCTATCCGGTGTCCGGCCACTGGGTATGGAACAGCGACGGCTGGCTGGCACAGATGGGCGTGCATGATTTTGCCGGTTCCGGCATCGTACATATGCTGGGCGGCGTGCTTTCCTTGGTTGGTGCAGCCATCCTCGGCCCGCGCCTCGGCAAGTATCGCAAGGACGGTACTCCGAATGCAATTCCCGGTCACAACATCGTTATCGGTGCGCTTGGCGTATTTATCCTTTGGTTTGGCTGGTTCGGATTCAACCCGGCGTCCAGTCTTGCACTGGTTGACGCAGAGGCAGCAGCGGATGCACAGCCATACCTGCTTGCCGCAAAGGTATTTATCACCACCAACCTTTCCGCTTGTGCTGCAGCTTGCGCCGCAATGTTCTTTACTTGGGTAAGATATGGGAAACCGGATGTTTCCATGACGCTCAACGGTATTTTGGCAGGTTTGGTCGGCATCACCGCTCCCTGTGACGTGGTATCGCCGCTTTCCGCAGTGATTATCGGTATTGTTGCCGGCGTGCTGGTGGTACTGTCCATCGAATTCTTTGATAAAAAGCTGCATGTCGATGATCCGGTCGGTGCGGTTTCGGTACACGGTGTATGCGGTCTGTGGGGTATGCTGGCAGTCGGCATCTTTGCAAACGACAACGGCTTTACCGGTCTGATTGCCGGCGATGTGCATCAGTTCCTGGTACAGGTTCTGGCTGTGGTTGCAATCGCAGCATGGGGTGCAATCATGGGCAGCATCATCTTCGGTCTGATGAAGAAGGGCGGAATTTTGAGAGCAGGCGAGGCAGAGGAGTTAGAAGGCTTGGATGCAACCGAGCACGGACTTCCCAGTGCCTATCCGGACTTCCTCCCGGCATACAAGGACTAATCTGAAACCCTGTAAGACGACAAACCAAAATATTCCGAAATTGCGCCGATTAAGGCGGGTTCGGATAACTAATATAGGGCGAAACAAAAAAGCGGCCTGCGGGTCGCTTTTTTTGTTTATCATAAAATGTATTGGTTTGGCTATCGCCCAGCTGAGACAACGGTGCAAAAAGACTGTGATTTTTCAATCACAGGGCATACCGGGTTCGTCTCCCGTGCGCCGATCCGTGCGCCCCACCAGATAATCAATGGATACATCAAAATAATCCGCAAGCAAAATAAGCTCCGTCACGCCCGGCTCACGCTCGCCCGTTTCGTAGCGGCTGATGGTGTTTTGATTCATATTCAGATCCATCGCAAGCTTTACCTGCGAAATTTTTCTTGATTTTCTGAGTTCCTTTAATCGCATAGAAATCCCCTTGACAACATTATACCAAACTGGTATAATATAAAATATCCCGAAATGGGATATTTTATGCCGCGCCATTGGATAAAAATAAGAGATTTGCTATTTACACAAAAGAAAAAATATGGTATAGTATAAAATGCCAAACAAACTAAATATCAAAGCTTACTGCATAGTTAGGCGTTTTTTATCTTATGATAAAAATGCGTAGCTCTTTTTCCTATCTATGTAGTGAGATATGAAGTTTGTTTGGCGACAATTCGGAGCTTTGCATTTTTTATGCGTCAGTCTTCGGATTGGCGCATTTTTTATTGCAGGATTTTATTGCAAATAAAAAATGGATGTGATATAATCAAGGTGCGACTTAGTTTCATATTGTGCTCATAAAAGGATGTGTTTTTTGCTTTATGTAAAAAATGCATACTCTGTTTTGATGCACCCATTTATGAGCATGTTTCAAAAAAACTAAGTCGCGTTAGTTGGAGTTATGCGTTTTTTTTGCGTAGCTTCGGCTACGCATTTTTTAATTTATGGAGGGGTTTTGTATGAAAAAGGTGTTAAGTTTGGTTTTGGCGATTTGCTTGGTGGCCGGTGCGGTGATTGCCGCCCCGGTGACAGGATTTGCCGCTGCGAGCGGCCAATGCGGCGATAATCTCACATGGACGCTGGACGATGACGGAACGCTGACAATCAGCGGCACAGGAGACATGTGGGATTGGCCTTATCCATCAGGCTATTCTCCTTGGTATAATATAAAAGAATCTGTAAAAAAAGTTACCATTAAGGACGGTGTAACAAGCGTTGGTGATGGCGCATTTCGATATTGCGTCGGCTTAATCAGTACGACAATACCTAAAAGCGTGGCCGGCATCGGTGAAGAATCGTTTTATGGCTGCGATAGCTTGATAAATATTGATGTGGATCGTAACAATCTCAATTATAGCAGTATAAATGGGGATTTGTACAATAAGGGCAGAACAGAATTGGTTCAGTATGCAATAGGGAAAAATGACGCTTTGTTTGATATTCCGGACGGCGTTATTAGCATCAGAAATTCTGCATTTTCTTTTTGCGGTAATCTGACAGGTGTCACAATTCCGGGCAGCGTGACCGACATTGGCGAACACGCATTTATGAGTTGCAGCAGTCTAATCAACATAACAATTCCAAGCAGTGTAAGCCGGATTGGTGATGGCGCGTTTGCAAGCTGCAGCAGTCTGCCGGACATAGTGATTCCAAGCGGTGTAATGGATATTGGCGGCAGTGCATTTGTCGGTTGCAGGAGTTTGGTGAGCATCACAATTTCCAACAGTGTGAGTCGGATTGGCGATTCTGCATTTCGGGGTTGTGTCAGTTTGACAAATATTGACGTGGACAGCAATAATCCTAATTACCGTAGTGTGAGCGGAAATTTGTATAGTAAAGACGGAACAAAACTGATTCGATATGCAGTTGGAAAATGGGATGGGTTATTCAACATACCGGATAGCGTGACCGATATAGGCATTGATGCATTTTGCGGATGTAATAGTTTGACAAGTATTATGATTCCTGTCAGTGTAATCAGCATTGACGGTCGTGCGTTTGAAGAATGTATCAACTTGAAAGATGTTTATTATGGCGGCTCGAAAGAAGAGTGGAATAGCGTATCGATTGCATGGGGCAATGAGCCTTTAACATCAGCAATGTTCCATTATAACACTGTTAGTATACCAGATAGCGGCCAATGCGGTGATAACCTCACATGGACGCTGGACGATAAAGGAACGCTGACAATCAGCGGCACGGGAGATATGTGGGATTGGATATTTGAGGAATCGCCATGGTATTGGAAGACTATTAAAAAAGTTGAAATACAACAAGGTGTGACAAGCATCGGCTGGGGCGCTTTTGAAGATTGCAGCAGTTTGACGTATATTGCAATACCGGCTAGTGTGAAAAAAATTGGATATGCGGTGTTTGAGGATTGTACTAATCTAATGAAAATTGATGTGGATAGCAGTAATTTTAATTACAGCAGCTTGAATGGGAATTTATACAATAAACGACAAACAAAATTGATTCAATATGCCATAGGTAAAAAAGATACTTCGTTTGATATACCGAACAGTGTAGTAGAAATCGGTGATGATGCATTTATGGGTTGCAGTAGTTTAACAAGCATAACGATACCAGACTGTGTGACAAGTATAGGTGATATGGCATTTCGGGGATGTAGTAACTTAACGAGCATAACGATACCGGGTGGTGTGACAAGCATAGGCGATTCTGCATTTTATGATTGCCGTAGCTTAACAAGCATAACGATACCGGATGGTGTGACACGAATAGGTTATTCTGCATTTTGCGATTGCCATAGCTTAACAAGCATAACCATACCGGATAGCGTGGCAAGCATCGACGATGGGGCATTTTCCGATTGCAGTAGCCTAACGAGTATAACGATACCGGACGGTGTGATAGGCATAGGCGTCGCCGCATTTGAGGATTGCAGTAGTTTAACAAGCATAACGATACCGGACAGTGTAAAAAGTATAGGTGATAGGGTATTTTGGGGATGTAGCAGCTTAACGAGCATAATGATACCGGATGGTGTGACAAGCATAGGTAATCGTGCATTTTATGTTTGCCGTAGCTTAACAAGTATAACGATATCGGGCAGTGTGACAAGCATAGGTAATTCTGCATTCTACAATTGTGATAGTTTGACGAGCGTTGTAATCCCGGAAAGTGTGACTGAGATTAATCAGAATACATTTTCCGGGTGTCGTAGTATGAAAAGTGTCACGATACCGGGGAGTATGACACGGATAGATATTGCCGCATTTAACAATTGTGACAGCATAAAAGATGTTTATTATGTCGGCTCAGAGGAAAAATGGAACCAAATAGATATAGGCTTCCACAACGACGGCTTGATATCTGCAACGATTCACTACAATTACGGTTCCGATAAGATCAGAAACATAGCGGTAGATAACAATACGGTTCACTTAACTTTAAAAAACAATTCGGATCAGGCGTACGATTCCGTTCGTTTGATTGTCGGAATCTACGAAAAGAACGGCAGGCAAATGTGCGATATGAAATCGGTTACCGTAAAGGATTTTTCAATCGGGTATTCCGGGGATATTCAGCTGCCGTTTGACGAGATCAACCCGGACGGCAAAATAAAGATTTTTCTATGGGATTCTTCCGGACTTTTAAAGCCGATTACAGAGGCCTGCAAGACATCGGTAAAAAGCGTTTCTGAATAGAATATTTTAATGGGGATGTAAAATGGCTTACATCCCCATTAAATTGCCGATAACAACGCAAAATAACGCTTCTCGTCACGCCTTATACATTGACCCAGGCATAGGGGGTCTGCATGGCTTTCAGGCCGGCCTCGCGGATGGCAATGACGTCAACGGTCTGACTGTGCGGAACCGGGATCTCACCCGTTTCAAAAAACGCAATCAGCGCCTTTAAAAACAGACGAAAGTAATCTGAGTTAATTTCCACAACATCGCTTTTGCCGCCCTTCTCTTCCAGCGTCAGCCGGAAGGGGGAATTTGGCGTTTGATACATCTGCGCAAGCCGTCCGTCCGCAAATTCGATGAGCATGGAGGGATGATCCGGCGTTCCGAGGAACATGACGCGCTTTGCGCGGCAGTTCATCAGGCAGACAATAGGCTCGATCTGATGGATCGAATACATCGCATAAGTGCCCGGCCCTTCGCTGTAAATCTTTTCAATGCCTTCCTTTTCGACGCCCGAAAGTTCACTTGCAAACCGCAGCGCCGAGCTGGAATAGCACTCGGTCTGATGCGCTTTCGCGTGGGCAAAAATTCTCTCTGCACAGGCTTTGTCCGGGGCAAACGTCTTATCGACATACACCGGCTTTCCCGATTGCAGCGGCAGCCGGCACAGTTCTTCGTGCATCTCCGGGTTATCGGGAGAGAGGACGATCAGACAGTCGCTTTTTGCAATCACTTCTTCGATGTCGGATAGCAGCGTGATCCGGTTTTTTTCAGCCCATTCCCGGTTCGTCATGCCGCCGAGCGGACTGTCGATCATGCCATAGGCATACGCGACCTCATACTTTCCGCCGGACAGGTCTTTAATCATCTGCGGATAGTTGTTGGCGTGCCATTCGTCAAGATAATAGTCAATAAAGCCGATTTTCATAGGTTTCATCTCCAATTTAAAGAGCAATTTCTTTGTGTTCTTCCGCAGAGCGGTAAATTGCGTCCAGCATCTGCGCCGTCACAATGTTGGTATCAATGTGCGAGGGCAGCTTTTTGCCGCTCTCAATGCAATCGATAAAACTGTTGATCTCGTTCTGGAACATGGCCTCAAACTCCATGCCCTCGCGCATTTGAAAGGTGGTTTTGGTCAGCATGCCGTTTTTGGTGCCGTACATGACAAAGTCCTTGGCATAGTGCAGGCGGATGCCGCCTTTTGTGCCGATAAAATCGATATAGGTCTCCTCTTCGCCGATGTTCTGTGCCCACGCGCCGTTAAAGGTAATCACAGGCCCGTCCGTCCGGATCAGACCGGTAATGCCCTCCTCGACGTCGCATACGCCGTCAAGTTTCGGAGGGCCTGCCCACATGGATTTGTAGACATAATCCGAGATGGGGTTACCCAGCTTTTTAAACTGTTCGGACGATACGGTCTTAAGCGTTGGATCGCTGCAGCAATACATGACAATGTCAAAGTAGTGAACACCCCAGTCGATCAGCACGCCGCCGCCGGCAACCGATTTATCGGTAAAGTCGCCGCCGATGCCGGGAATGGAACGGTGCGCCCGAAAGCTGACATAGACCTGATAAACCTCGCCCAGGTCGCCGTTGTCGATGATTTCTTTGATTTTGTTGATGCCGGTGTTAAAGCGGTTTACCACACCAATGTTTAAAACCTTTCCGCTTTGGTGCTGTGCTTCCTGCATGGCAAGTGCCTCAGAATACAATCTTGCGGCCGGCTTTTCGCAGAGGACGTTTTTTCCTGCTTTCAGGGCGTCAATGGCAATGACAGAATGCATGCGGTTCGGCGTACAAATGGACACCGCCTCGATTTCGGGATCCTTTAAAACCTCCTTATAGTCAGTAACCGCCATGCCGCAGCCGTACTTTTTTACTGCGTTTTCTGCCCGCTCCGGAATAATATCGCAAAAGTACTTAATCTCTGCCTTTTCATTCTTTAAGTAACATGGAATGTGAAAAGCGTTTGCGATGTTTCCGCAGCCGATGATTCCGATTTTCATTTTCATTTCCTCCTACTATCCCATGGTAGTGTCAAATAGACACCCCTTTTTATACATTTTAACTCTCGTTAAAACCTTG
>CAVGTH010000099.1:0-6861 GCA_963632045.1 Roseburia faecis
TTTTTTATATGCTTTATTTCAGTTCCGCGATGGTGACGCCGTCCTCACCCTCGCCGTACTTGCCGAGCCGAAAACTCTTTACCTGTGGATGCTTGCGCAGCATCGACTGAATGCCGCTGCGCAGAACGCCGGTTCCCTTGCCGTGAATAATGCTGACGGTGCCAAGCCCTGCCATGCTGGACTCATCCAAAAACTTATCCGTTTCCATCAGTGCCTCTTCCAGCATCATGCCGCGCAGATCGATCTCGGTCTTGACATTGCCGCTGCGCAGCGAGGACTGTTTTTTCCGCAGCGGCGTATAAGCGTCCGGCCGTGTCTGCCCTTCATCCTCAATTAGCGTCAGGTTTTCGATGCGGCTGTTAATCTTCATAATGCCGACCTGAATGGTGGCGGTGTTATCCTTCGGGTTTATGCTCAGCACACTGCCCTTATCCCCAATGTCATTGAGCAATACGGCCGCGCCAAGTTTTAAATTCTTGGCGGTGAGGTTGGATTTTTTGACCTGCGGCGTACGGCTCTTCGGCGCCTTGTTCTTTTTCTTTTTCAGACCAAGTTCGCGCTTGACTTCTTCCATAGCGCGCAGAACCTCGGCCTCGTCCCGCTGCTTGCGTGCGGCCTTGACCTGTGCCAAAAGGGCGTTCGTTTCCTCCTCGGCACGCTGAATCATCTTGTCGGCCTTTTCCCTTGCACGGTCGTAGATCTTGTCTTTTTGCTTTTCGATCTTTTCCTTTTCCTGTTCCAGCTGCCGTTTTAAATCAGCAATCTCCTGCTGCATCTTCTGTGTTTTGAAAGAGGCCTCCTCGGTTTCCTGGCGGTTCTTTTCAATGCTGCCCAAAATATCCTCAAACTGTACGTTTTCCTCCGAGAGCATCGCACGGGAGCGGGTGATGATGGCCTCCGGCAGCCCCAAACGTTTTGAGATCGCAAAGGCATTGCTCTTCCCGGGGACGCCGACTAAGAGACGGTACGTCGGGCTTAGTGTGGTGACATCAAATTCACAGGAGGCGTTCTCAACGCCGGGTGTCGAGAGGGCGTAGAGCTTTAATTCACTGTAATGGGTGGTCGCGGCAATCCTTGCGCCCTTTTCCCGTAGGCTTTCTAAAATCGCGGTCGCAAGCGCCGCACCCTCGATCGGGTCGGTGCCGGCGCCCAATTCGTCAAACAACACCAGGCAGTGCGCCGCTGCCTTATCGACAATCCGCACAATGTTTTTCATGTGGGACGAGAAGGTAGAAAGGCTTTGTTCAATGCTTTGCTCATCGCCGATGTCGGCAAAAATGTCCTGAAAGACCGGCATCACGCTGCCCTCTGCCGCCGGAATGTGCAGACCGGACTGGGTCATCAGACAAAACAGACCCAGCGTTTTTAAAACCACGGTCTTGCCGCCGGTGTTCGGGCCGGTGATAATCAGTGTGTCATAGGTTTCGCCCAGGGAGACTGTGGTGGGGACAATTTTTTTGCGGTCAATCAAGGGGTGCCGCCCTTTGCGGATTTTGATGGTATCATCTTGGCTGAGGTCGGGGCAGACCGCCTTCATATCAATGGCAAGCTTTGCCTTGGCAAGGACAAAGTCCAGATGAATCAGAGTGTCAAAATTAAGAGCCAGAATTTCGGCGGATTCCGCGGCCAGGGCGGAAAGCTCTGCTAAAATACGCTCAATCTCCGCCTTTTCGCGGATTTCCAGTTCATGCAGTTCATTGTTCGCGTTGACAACGCTTTCCGGCTCGATAAATACCGTACTGCCGGAGGAAGAGATGTCGTGGACAATACCGCGCACGTCGCCGCGGTGCTCTGCCTTGACCGGAACCACATAGCGGTTGTTGCGCATGGTGACAATGGCGTCCTGTAAAAATTTTTGATAGTGACCGGAATGAATCATCGAATCGAGGGAGGATTTGATACGCGCGGCAGCGTTTCTCGTCTTACGGCGGATGCTGCTAAGTTCCGGGCTTGCGCCGTCCGCCATCTCCTCTTCCGATAAGACAGAGCCGCTGATGCGTTCCTCCAGTGCCTTGTCCGGAGTCAGTGACGCAATGTAGCCGAAAAGCGTCCCGGTTTGTTCTGCGGTCAGTGTTTTCAGGGTGCGTGCGTTTTTTAAGATGCGCGCAATATTCAAAAGTTCGCCCATGTTCAGCGTGCCGCCGATTTCCAGACGCTTCAGCGGTTCCTTAATGCCGGCGATCCGCAAAATTTCCGGTGCGCCGTATTTTAGAATCAGGGTCACTGCGGCGTCGGTTTCGGCAAGCATCTGTGAGACGGCGCCGGGATTTTCCGATGGGCAAAGTGCCGCAATGCGATCCTTGGTTTCTTCATTTTTTGCAAACGCAGAGAGCATCTCCAATATCTTGGGATATTCTAAAGTTTGCAGGGTTTTTGCTTCCATGTATTTCTGCCTCCGTGTCGATCATATTCCAGGTTCTGTTCCTATTATATACCCATTTTAGCGAATTTGTCTACACCTTTTTCCGATTTTAAACCGTTTGACGGCGGACGGTCCCACTTTGTCCGCTTTCTGCATATAATAAATTGGCGGGAATGATATTTTTACAAATTTGGGGAAAAACATGATAAGTTGCGGTTGAAAACGGGAAAGAATTATGGTAAAATATGAATTTAGAAGTTTGGAGGAGAAGGTATGGAACGATATTTGGATAACAGCGCAACGACCCGCCCCTATGACGCGGTGACAGAAAAGGTGGCAGAGGTCATGCGGAATTGTTACGGAAACCCGTCCTCGCTGCACCGTCTTGGGATTGCGGCAGAAAAAGAGGTTCGGGCTGCAAAAGAGGCCATCGCCCGTACCCTGCATGCCGCGCCCGGCGAGATTTACTTTACCTCCGGCGGAACGGAGTCGAATAACCTGGCAATCCGCGGCGTCTGCGCCGCAGGCCGCGGACGGCATATTCTGACTACGCCGCTGGAGCATCCGGCAACCATGAATACCTTGAGCCATCTTCGGAAAAAGGGCTGGCGTGTGGATGCGATACCGCTACAAAGCGACGGTGTGATTTCGCTTTCCGCACTGGAAAAAATGGTGACGGCCGACACGGTTCTTTTGACGGCAATGCTGGTGAATAATGAAATCGGATCCATCCAACCGATTGCCAAGATGGCAAAAATATTGAAGAAAAAGAATCCGCGCGCTGTATTCCATGTAGATGCCGTACAGGGCTACGGCAAGGTTTTGTGCGATGTCAGAGAACTGGGTGTGGATCTGCTCAGTATCAGCGGCCATAAGATTCACGGCCCCAAGGGAATCGGCGTGCTTTATATCAAAAAGGGTACCAAGATCGCCCCGATTCTGTACGGCGGCGGTCAGCAGGATAATCTGCGCTCCGGGACGGAAAATGTGCCGGGTATCGCCGGGCTTGGCCTTGCGGCGGAGATTTGTCATAAAAATATGAAGGAATCCGTGCCGGAGATGGAGCGGCTGCGCCGGCGGTTAGAGCAGGGCATTATCGCAAACATCCCGGATGTCAGGATTAACACACCCAAGGGGTGCGCACCGCATATTTTAAATGTTTCCTTCGGCGGCGTTCGCTCCGAGGTGGTACTGCATTCGCTGGAGAACGAGGGGATTTATGTGTCCAGCGGCTCAGCATGTTCCAGTCATAAAAAGGAGCCGAGTTATGTGTTGACCGCAATCGGCACCCCGCGGGAGATGATCGACGGCAGCATACGCTTCAGCCTGTCGGAGATGAACACCGAGGAGGATATTGACGCGGCGGTGGCAGCGCTGACGGCGATCGTGCCCCGGCTGCGGAAATTGAACCTGTCGTAAGAAAAGCGACACAACGATGGGATACCAAAGATAGGAGTTTTAAAAATGAAAAAACCGGATATTGTACTGTTAAAATATGGTGAGATCGCGCTGAAAGGGCTGAACCGCCCGATGTTTGAAAAGCGGCTTTTGAAGAATCTTGCGGCGGCGATCGCCCCGGCCGGGTCGTTTCATATCCGCAAATCACAGTCGATGATTTATGTGGAGCCGGCGGATGAGGGTGCCGACATGGAGGACGCAATCGCACGGATGCGTAAGGTGTTCGGGATTGTGAATATCTGTCCGGCGGTCTCTTGTGAGAAGGATATGGACAGCATCGCACGTACCGCCGTTGACTGCCTTTTGGCAATGGATACGGAGGACAAGAGTTTTAAGGTAGAGGCAAAACGGGAGGATAAGCAGTTTCCGCTCAATTCGCCGGCAATCTGTCAGCAGATGGGCGGCTGCATTTTAAAAAATGTCAAGGGGCTGCACGTGGATGTGCATCATCCCGACATCCTTGTCCAGATCGAAATCCGGAAAAAGGCCTATGTCTTTACCGAAAAACTGAGCGGTGCGGGCGGTATGCCGGTTGGCACCAACGGCAAGGCGGCGCTTCTGCTCAGCGGCGGCAT
Organism: Roseburia faecis; assembly: GCA_963632045.1. Classification (GTDB taxonomy): domain Bacteria; phylum Bacillota; class Clostridia; order Monoglobales; family Monoglobaceae; genus Ructibacterium. The sequence continues at coordinate 4,396 of CAVGTH010000099.1, forward strand.
CGACAGCCCGGTTGCGGGCTGGATGATTGCCAAACGCGGCGTTGCGCTGGACGCGGTACACTTTCACAGTCACCCTTATACCTCGGATCGCGCCAAGGAAAAGGTGATTCAGCTTGCAAAGATTATGTCTGCCTATACCGGAAAAATCCACCTGCACGTGGTTCCCTTTACGGATATTCAGCTTGCCATTATCGAGCAGTGTCCTAAAAATTATCTGACCTTGATTATGCGCCGGGTGATGATGCAAATCGCAGAGCGGATCGCCGTAAAATCCGGTGCCAAGGCGCTGATTACGGGCGAGAGTATCGGACAGGTGGCCAGTCAGACCATGGAAAGCCTGGCGGTGACCGATCATGCGGTTTCGATGCCGGTGTTCCGTCCCTGTATCGGTATGGATAAGGAAGAAATTGTGCAGATTTCCAAGAAGATAGAAACGTACGAGACATCGATCCTGCCTTATGAGGACTGCTGTACCATCTTTGTGCCCAAGCATCCGAAAACCAAGCCGACTCTGGAAGAAATTTTGGAGGCGGAAAAGTCGCTGACCGATTTGGAGTCCATGGTACAGGCGGCGATTGACGGTGAGGAGGTCGTTGTCATCAACCCGCGGGAGGAGCTCTATGAATTTTGAGATCATATCGGTAGGAACCGAATTGCTGCTCGGCCAGATCGTCAATACCAATGCGCAGGCAATCAGCCGAATGCTCAGCGAACTCGGTATGAACGTGTATTATACGACGGCGGTGGGCGATAATCCGGAGCGGCTGCGCGCTGCGCTGGAAGTCGCGGCGTCGCGCGCGGACGGCATTATCACAACCGGCGGACTGGGGCCGACCGGCGACGATTTGACTAAGGAGACGATTGCGGATTTTTGCGGACTTCCGTGTGAGATGCACGCGGAGAGTCTTGCGCGGCTTAAGGCACGCTTTGCCGCAGGGAAAAATTCCATGCCGGAGAACAACCTCAAACAGGTTATGATGCCAAAGGGCTGCGTGGTGCTGGATAATGATCACGGTACCGCACCCGGCGCGGTGATTGAACACGGCAATAATACCTTTATTATGCTGCCGGGGCCGCCGCATGAAATGGAGGCAATGCTGAAGGAGAAGGTGCGCCCTTACCTGAGGGCAAAGACGGACGGCGTGATTCATTCCAAAACGCTGCGCGTCTTTGGCATTGGCGAATCGGCCGTGGAAGAGCAGCTGCAGGAACTGATGCGCAGCCAAAGCAATCCGACGCTTGCGCCCTATGCCAAAACCGGCGAGGTGGAACTTCGGCTGACGGTGAAAGCGGAAAACAGAGAAAAGGCCGAGGCGATGCTAAAGCCGCTGGAAAAGGCGGTGCGCGATGTGCTGGGCGATACGGTTTATGCAGAGGGTGAGGACGGGAATCTGCAAAAGACGGTGGTTTCGATGCTCACATCACGCGGACTGACACTGGCAACCGCGGAAAGCTGCACCGGCGGATTGATTGCAAAAAAGATTACTGAGGTCGCCGGGGCGTCGGCGTGCTTTCAGACCGGGTTCGTGACCTATGCCAACGAGACAAAGGAACAGCTGCTGGGTGTTTCGCATGACACATTAAAGGAATACGGCGCCGTTTCGGAGCAAACTGCGCTGGCGATGAGCCTTGGCGCCAGGAATCGGTCGGGCTGCGATATCGGTGTGGGTGTGACCGGGATTGCCGGTCCCGGCGGCGGCACAAAAGAAAAACCGGTGGGGCTGGTTTATATCAGCATATCGGCGAAGGATTTTCATCAGGCGTATCGGCTTTTGCTGACCGGCGACCGCGATATGGTGCGGGAGCGCGCCGCGATGCATGTGCTGGATATGGTGCGCCGCTATCTTTTGGAGCGGTAAAAACAGACGGGTTTTATATGCCCGGATCGGGGCGCCTAAAAAAGTGTGCAGAATGGACAAACGGAACCCGAAGGTGTACAAAGGTACTCCGATGGGTTTCGTTTGTACGTAGCAAAGGCTTATTGCCTAGAAAAGGCGAATGTAATGAGACTTTTCTGCCAAAGACAGAGGAGAACGTTTTATCGCTGAGATGTTTTATCAACCGCCTTTTGCGATCGGCGCGGTTTTTTATAGCCCCTTTTCACAAATGTGACAAAAAACTCCTTAACATGTCAAGTTGCTTTTGTGCTGAATTAAGGAGGAAAAAGGATTGACAAAGAGGGAAAAACGTGGTAGACTGAATAGGTCGTTTTGAGGAAGGGGCAAGCGCCCCGGAAATAGTAAATTTATTTTTTTCTGCAAAAAATGCTTGACAAAAGCAAAAAGATGTGGTAAAGTAATAAAGTTGCTGCAAAGCGGCATGAAGGTTCTTGCGAGACGTCAGGGAGTGACAAAAAACAAAAGAAACTTCAAAAAAAGGACTTGACAATCACGAAAAGATGTGATATACTTGTCTAGCTGTCTGAGGAAGACGGCGGACAAGAAGTCCGAGTGATGTTTGAAAAGT
>CAVGTH010000100.1:0-6843 GCA_963632045.1 Roseburia faecis
GGTGTGTTTGTGATACGCATTTTATCGCAGTAACGGTCAACGGTGACGGAAACGCTGCAATACTATCTGTTTAAGTTGTTCAAAAATTCAGTGAAAAATTTGCCAACTTTTACTTGACACTAACAAAAACGTCTAAAAAGTTGAAATTTTTTTAAAACTGTGATAGAATGATAGCGTATTGCTAAAATGCGAGTAACGATCAATATCAATTTGAGGTGATTTTTCATGAAACGAACACTGGCAGGTATCCTGACTGTGATGATATTATTGGGCAGCCCGTTTTTGCGTGTCTTTGCTTATGACCCAAGCGATTGGGCGGTCGATGCGGTATCGGGTGCGATGCGGCTCAGCATCATCTCGGAAGAGTATGCGACAAAGTCCTATCAGGGCGCAATTTCCAGAGGTGACTTTGTCAATGTGGCCGTCAACCTGTACGCTACCATCACGGCGGAGAATGTGTCAACCCATTCCAAAAACCCGTTTACCGATACGCAGGATCCGTTTCCGAATATGGCATTCTATGCAGGCCTTGTCAGCGGCGACGGTGAGGGACACTTCTTTCCGCAGGGAACGCTGACGCGGCAGGAGCTTTGTAAGATCATGACAAGCCTTTTGGATTCCGCCGGCGTTTTGGGGCCGTATTTCCCGTCGGAGAATGTTTTTGCCGAGGTGACGGACGCACGGGATATTGCCGACTGGGCAAGAAACCATGTGGCGTTTATGCTGGATAATAATTTGATGGCCGGGGACGAGGACGGCAGTTTCCGTCCGAACGACCAGGTCACCAGAGAAGAGGCGGCAATCATTGCATACCGCTGCTTTATCCGTTACGGCCGTGACTTAAACGGAAACATCAAAACCACGCTGCGCCAGACCCGTGACGCAAAGGGGAACAGCATTTTAACACTGGTAAAGACCATTACCATGGAAAGCGGCGCAACCGTGGCGCTTGCCAATGCCGATAATCCGGACGCAGCACTTGCGGCGGCACCCGGCGGCAGCAGCGGTACCGCACCCAGCGGAACGCCGCTCCAGGCCGAGGACGAGAACGGAAAGTACCGCTTGAAAACCTATTCTGAGACGATCGCCTCCGGCGAGGCGGCAGAAAAGGAAGCGCGTATCTTCGGCGACGGCGCAAAGTATAGCAGTGCGGCGGAGGCCGACGCGCATATGAGCGAGGTCACTGTGGATGTCTGGAAGCTTGGCGCCAATAACGAGATGGTGCCGTCCACGCTGACCTTCCGGATTAACAGTGTGCTGAAAGACGATGTCATCGCCATCTTTAATGAGATTTATCATGCGCCGGTCAAGGCGCCGCTGAAGGATGTCAACGCGTATGCATGGCGCAGCGCGATGTCCAGCGGCACGTATTCGGATCATAACTACGGAACGGCGATTGACCTGAACTATAACGAAAACTATTGCGTATATGCAAGCGGTACCGTGGTCGGAAGCTTTTATGACCCGGCAAATTCGCCGTATTCCTTCCCGCAGGACGGAATCGTGGTGCAGACCTTTGCCAAGTACGGCTGGCTTTGGGGCGGCAATGCCTGGGTAAGCGGTACGGTGGATCATATGCACTTCAGTTATTTGGGTAAGTAGACAAGAGGCAGGCGGCGGCGCAAACCGCCGCCTTTTTTGTCCGTTTATTCAAAAAGAAAATTTTTAAAAAAACAGGAACCTTTTTCCTGTTTGCGCCGTCTAAAGCGTAGAAAAACGAAAACTGTCCCAAGGTTTTGGCAAAAATAAGGAGGAGAGTATGATGAAAATGGGAAAGAGATGGTGTGCGGCACTGCTGAGCCTGATGCTGCTGCTCGGCTGCCTGCCGGCATCGGCCGTGTATGAGGGTGAAAAATCCGGCTACGGACTGACTCCGGTTACGGGTTCGGTCAGCAGCGCCGACCCGGACGGAACCTGGATTTTAACAACGCCGGAGGCGAAAACAGCTGATGCGGTGGAAACGTCGCTTTCGATTGAGGGTCAGCCGCCGCTGTTGGTGGAAGAACACAGCGAGACGGAATTTTATGTGACCCCGTCCGAGACGCTTTCCGGCAATACGCTGTACCGTTTTTGCTGGCAGGATGAAAACGGGACGATCACGTGGGCATTTCAGACGCAAAAGCGTTTTGCGGTCAGCGCGGTATTCCCGGCGCAGGCGGCAACCGGCGTTCCGGTCAATTCCGGTATTGAAATTACATATAATGAGAATATTTTTGCCGGAGAGGAACACCCGGCCATGGAGGATTATTTCTCCATCACTCCGGCCGTAGAGGGCACGTTTGAATATCATAACAACACGGCGGTGTTTGTTCCGAAAGGCCTTGACTACGGCACGGTGTACACGGTTGTTGCGGCGGCCGGTCTTGTCAGCCCGGTCAGCGGCGGCCGGATTGCGGAGGATACCGTATTCTCCTTTGAGACCGAGGCAGAGCCCGGCAGCGAAGAAGAGGAAGAGACGGGAACCTCTTTGTGGTTATCCTCTGATTATGAGGAATTTTCTACTGTGGCCGCGCCCAACGTTGACCTTTGGGTGTATGACAACGATAAAAAATACGTTGACGCTGAGGTTTTTGTGTATCGGTATGCCGAGGATCAAAAGGCAATACAGGCCGTGCGTGCCTTGCGGGAGTTTCCGGTTTGGGCGTCGCTGAGCCGCCCGAAGGACATCGGCGAGGATACGCAGCAGATGGAATGCGTGATGCAGTTTACGGCAGAGGAACTGCCGGTCTATGGGAGCGCGAACATTACGCTGCCGGACTGCCTGGAGGAGGGCTTTTACCTTCTTGCGGTGCAGTGCGGACAAAAGACCGAGTATATGGTGCTGCAAATCAGCGATCTGCCGCTGCAGGTGATCAGCGATCCGGACAAAACGCTGGTATGGGTCAACAGTATTAAGACGGGCAAGGCCGCCGGCAAGGCGGAAGTTAAGAGCACGGCAACCGGCGCGGTCTATCAGACGGACGGGAACGGACTGGCCGTCGTCAATGAGCCGCATGCGCAGATTACCGAACTTTCCGTCACGGCGGAGGAGGGGCGCTGCGTCTTTATCGGCATACAGGATCCGTATGTTGCCGATGATAGCTACATGAGACAGGACGATTACTGGACGGTATTGCAGACCGACCGGTCTCTGTATCAAAAATCGGATGCGGTTTCTTTGTGGGGCTTTGCAAAGCCGAGAAGTCAGGAGCGCGGCGAGACGAACAGCGTGACGGCGGTGCTGAGCCAGGGTTACTGGCGCGATGCCCATTCCGTGCTGCAAAAGCAGACCTTTCCCGTAGAGGACGGTGTGTATTCCGGTAAAATGATATTGCCGGCGCTCTCGGCCGGCGATTACTGCATCACGGTTTATCAGGGAAATTATAAGGAAGAAAATAATATTACCTTGGGTCAGGTTTATTTTGAGGTTGCAGATTACCAAAAACCGGCATACAGCCTCAGCGTCTCAGCGGATAAGACCGCGATCTTTGCCGGCGAGACCGTGAACGCGGCGATCAAGGCGTCCTTTTATGAGGGAACACCGCTGCCGGATCTGTCGGTTACCTACCGGGTTTTGGGTGACTTATGGGACGGTGAAGGTTACCGCTATGACGTGATCGCAAGCGGAACGGCAGTGACCGATGCGGACGGCAACGCGGCCATCTCCTTTGCCGCACCGGCAGCGTCCGCGGCGTACCACGGGTTGGAAAGCGTGCTGCGTGTCGAGGTGGACGCAACGATGCCGGAGCTGGGCGAGATTGGGGACGAGTGCAGCGTACGGGTCTTTCAGCGCGATACCGCTATGGAGGCGGAGGGCACGCGGAACGGAAAAGATGCATCGGTGCAGGTATCCCTTAACGGTGTGACCCTGGAACGCCTCTTAGACGGCAGTGCAGAGCACTACTGGGACTATCTGGCCGCACCGGCGGCAGGCCGCAAGGTGAAAGCAGAGGTTTACCGTTCCTATGAAGAAAAGATCCAGGACGGTACCGAATACGATTTTATCGAAAAGAAAAATGTGCCGCGGTACATTTATGAGACGAAAGAAGAAAAGATCAAAACGTTTACCATGACGACCGATGAAAACGGCGAAGCAAAAGAACAGTGGAATCTGCCAAACCGTGACGGTGAGCGCTATTATGTAGTGCTGACCGCCGCCGATGCGGCAGGCCGCACCATCACGGAAGAACAGTATTTGTATGACCGTTGGTCGTTCTATGACGCGGAGGATACGGGCTGTTATCTGGACGGCGCCAAAGAAAGCTATCGGGACGGCGAGGAAGTAGCGCTTACCTTAAAAGAGGGCAAGGACGCGGCAAAGAACGGGCAAACGCTCTTTGTGAAGGCGCGAAACGGAATCGTGGATTATCGCATCACACAAAACGAATACCGCGACACCTTCCGCAAAGAGGACGCGCCAAACTTCTATGTGATGGCATACTATTTCGATGGCAGACATTATCAGTCGGGCTATCGCATGTATCAAAATCTGCGGTACGCGCTGGAAGATGAGGCGCTGAACATTTCGGTACAGACGGATAAGGAGCAGTACCTGCCCGGTGATACCTGTCATCTGATGATTACGGTGAAGGATCGGAACGAAAATCCGAAACAGGCCGATCTAAACCTCAGCGTGGTGGACGAGGCGCAGCTTTCTCTGCGCGATCATGCGGTGGATACCCTGCGCGATTTATACCAAAACGTCGGTCACGGCCTTTTGCAAAGCGCCGCAACCCACGCAGCCGAGGACGGTGACCGGGGGATGCGTGCCGGCGGCGGTAACAGCAGCAGTGCGAACGCCAAGGCAGAGCTTGCCATGGCGGATAGCGCAAGCGATATGGCAGAAGACAAAGAGAATATGGCAGAGGCACGCAGCGATTTTCGGGATACGGCGCTGTTTGACCGGGTTAAGACAGGCGAGAGCGGAGAAGCCGTATATAGCTTTACGCTGCCGGATAACATTACCGCTTGGCGGCTGACCTTGTCCGGCGTGACCGAGGACTACATGGCCGGCAACCTGGTGCACGCGATCGCGGTCAGCCAGCCCATGTTTATCAATTATGCGCTTGGCAGTACGTTCTTAACGGGTGATATTCCGTCCCTTTCGGTCAGCGCGTACGGTGACGAACTGGATCGCGATGAGACGGTGACCTTTACGGTTTACCGCAAGAGCAACCCGGAAGAAAAACAGACGGCGACCGCAAAGGCGTATCAGCATGTGACGGTTCCCCTGTGGGAGATGTACTTTGCCGGTGAGGACTGTCTGGTGATTGCAGCACAGACGGAACAGGGAAAGCAGGATAGCGTCGAGCATCCGTACCGCGTGATTGACGGATATCGGCAAAAGCAGACGGTGAACCGGGAGACCGCGTCGGCCGGAATGCGGATTTCGGCGGACAGCACAGGGCTGAGCCATGTGATTTTTACCGACCGCGGCAGAGGTCAGTATTTGTATCGGCTGCTGAATCTTTGCAGCGTATACGGTGACCGGGTCGAAAAATATGCGGCGGCAAATGCGGCAAAGGAACTGATTCGCACGTATTTCCCGGATCTTGCCGAAGAGGAAACCGTCCGCTTTGACCCGACCGCTTATCAAAAAGAGGACGGCGGCGCGGCGATGCTGCCCTATGCACAGAGTGATTTGGATCTCACCGTGCGGCTTATGCCTTACTTCAAGGACGCATGGAATTTTGATACGCTGCGCAGCTATCTGTATGATCGGTATGAAGGAGAAAATGAGGACAGTAAGCTCTGCGCCCTCTACGGTCTGGCGCAGCTGGGCGAGCCGGTGCTGGACGATCTGCAGCGCTTTTCGGAGATGGATGCGATGGGCGCACAGGATGCGATTTACCTGGCGTTGGCCTACCTCTCGCTCGGAGAGACGGAAACGGCGTCCGCAATCTATGATCGGTATCTCCTGCCTTCTATTGAAACATCGGAGCCGTATGCAGTTCTCTCGGTCGGGGACAACCGGGACGAAATCCGAATGCTGACGGCGCAGACGGCTTATCTGTCGGCCGCACTGCAAAAGCCGGAGCGGGACGGCCTCTACCGATACAGTGTCGAAAACGAGACCGAGGATACGCTTACCAGCTTAGAGGAAGTTTCTTACCTGAAAGAGGTGTTAAGAGACAGTACGGCAGAGACGGGCAGCGTGACTTATCGGCTCTTTGGCGATACCAAAACCGTTGATCTGAAAGAGTTCGGCAGCTTTGTGCTGACGGTGCCGGGCAGTCAAATGGACGAACTGGAGATCTTAGAAGTAAACGGCGATGTAGAGGTGCTTACTACCAAGGCAAAGGCTATTGATGCCGACACGGCGATGGATTCGCGGATTCAGGTAAAACGCCGCTATTATAAGGTTGGCGATGAGAACGCAACCAAAGAACTGCGCGAGGGCGACCTGGTGCGAGTGAACCTTTGGATTGATTATAGCGATTTGGCGTTAGACGGCGCATATTCCGTGACCGATTATCTGCCGGCCGGGCTGGCCTATGTCGAAGATTCCGCAAAGATGGACGAAAACGAGACGGGACGGTTTGGTCTCGGCTGTCTGCGCTATGCGGAGGCGGACGGTCAAAAGGTGCGGTTTTATGACTACAACAGCCGTTTCTACACCGGCAGACTCTATTATTACTATGCAAGGGTCATCAGTCCGGGTACCTATCGCGCGGAGGGAACTTTGGTACAAAGCCTGCGGAGCAGGGATAGCCTGACCTGGGGCGAAGATGATCTTCTGGCGATCCGCTAAAACACTGTAACATAACCTGATGTTAGTAATCCAAACCCGCCTAAATCGGCGTAATTTTGGAATATTTTAGCTTGTCGTCTTTGCCGGGCGTCAGCCCTCCTGCATCCTCCGCA
>CAVGTH010000101.1:0-4288 GCA_963632045.1 Roseburia faecis
CGCATTCCCGGTGACCCTCCAAATGTTGAAAACACCGTGCCGTCTCCGATTCCGAAAAACCGCTTTCGCACAGGGTCATCAGGAGACTTAATTTTTCGATATCCCGATCATCCCATTGTGCCGTCTTTTGACCTTTTGGATTTATTTTTTCGTACAGGTTAAGCACCGCTTTGGGGATATGATACTTTTGGCACAGTTCCTCCTTTGTCATGCTACCACCCTTTTAAAAAAATATAAGCATCCTTTCGGACACTTATATTCTACCACACACTTGATTCTATGTCTAATACTTATATCGAATATTCAGAAATGCCTTTTACGTATTGCTTGGAAAACGCAATCAAGGCCTCGGCCGCCGCGGCATGAATCTGGTTTTTCTTTCTAACCAGGACAGAACCAAACGCCAGGCTTGGAGAAAGCGGCACAAAGTTTAAATCATCAAATCGGTTTTCCAATTCGATGGATAAAACGATTCCCATTTTTTTACGCGCCATCACGGCAGCGTTATATAAAAGATCGTAGATGGCAAAGACCGTGATATTTTCATAATCATCGCCAAACCAGTGATAAAGTTCATCGCGCACAATTTTTCGGCGCGGCATCAGCAGCGGAAGCCCAAGCAAATCTTTGGGCGTGACAAACGGCTTTTTTGAAATTGCAAAATCCTTGTGGACATAAACGCCCCAGGTCTCCTTTTGCGGCAGACGGACAAACTCGTATTTGCTGATATCCACCGGGTCTGCCAGCAACCCAATATCCAGCGTCCCGGTTTCCAGCCGTTCTTTAATTTCATCGGCATTTCCGCTGTATAGCTTAAAATGCACATCGGGATATTGCCTGCCAAAGGCGGCCAGCATATCCGCAAAATACGAAAAGCTCTTAAACTCTCCGCTGCCGATTTCGATTTCGCCGCTGATCTCCTTGGGGGCGGCCAGTTCCTTTTGGGTCTTTTCGGCAAGGCTCACAATTTCGCTTGCGCGGCGCTTTAAAAGCAATCCGTCATCGGTCAGGATGATTTTATGGTTGCTGCGCTGAAACAAAGTGACGCCGAGTTCTTCCTCCAGCTGCATCAGCTGCCGAGATAGCGTCGGCTGCGTCACATGCAAAAGCTTTGCTGCTTTTGTAATGTTTTCCTCACGCGCCGCCATTAAAAAATACTTTAAAACACGCAGTTCCATTTTCGCTGCACCTCGCCTCTCCGCCCATCACGCGTCATTCGTTATATGCATAATACCATACAAGAAATGCCCTGTCAACCAACCGTTATCCTATGTGTATTTCGTCTGCTGTAAAAAAGCAGCGGTTAGTCTATACTAACCGCTGCCTAAAAAAATTTAATTTACCGATGCAAAATAGTCCGTAAGCGCCTCATTCAACGCGCAGGCGCTGGAAGAATTGCAGTGCAGCAAACAGGCTCCCGACTTTTCTGCCTGACAGGATGCAGCATTACGCATTTTGTGTGCCACCGTCCCGGTAAAGATGACGATCAAATCCGGCGATCCGATTTGATTTTTAAAATCCGCCGGGCACTGCGTAAACACCTTACACTTGCAGCCATGTTTTTTGCAGATTTCCTTGTATCGGCAGTGCATTCGATCATGACCGCCTACAATAACTACACTCATTTTTGCCTCCTTATTCTGTCATTTTCTCGCTTGTTTTGTCATTTTTTATCGGCGCGGTGACAGGTTCCGTGGAGTGCGCAGTGTGCACACCCTGCCCCGCATGAGGATTTTCCGGCCTTTTTATTTTTTAAGGTCGTCCTTACGATCATAAAAATGACAACCGCTAAAACAATCCCTACCAAAATGGTTCCCGCATTTTGTAACAGCCATGACATGGAAAAAACCTCCTTTTGTTACTTCTTTTCGGGGCTGCAAAATTTATTTTTGCAGCCCCGGCATTTTACTGTGTTTATACCTTTACCTTTGCGGTCAGGGTATTTGCCTCTTTATAGGGCTTAAACAGCATATAGAGCATGAATGCAAGAACAAGCAGTGCAAAAATCAGACCAACGATGTGAACGCTGCCCGTAAAGAGTGCGCCGAACTGATTAACCATCAATGCAATGGCATATGCAAATACGCACTGATAACCGATCGCAAACCAGGTCCATTTCGCGTTGTTCATCTCACGCTTGATTGCGCCGATTGCCGCAAAGCACGGTGCGCAAAGCAGGTTGAATACCAGGAAGGAATATCCGGTAATATGGGTGAACTCTCCGGCGAGGTTTCCGTATACCGTACCGCTGCCGCCGTACAAAATACCCATCGTACCCACGATGTTCTCCTTTGCGACAAGTCCGGTAATCGATGCAACCGCAGCCTGCCAGTTGCCCCAGCCGAGCGGTGCAAACAACCACGCGATCGCGTTACCGATGGCAGCCAAGATACTGGAGTCAATCTGATCTTCTTCCAGCATGCAGAACTGACCGTCCACAAAACCAAAGTAGGTGGTGAACCAAACGATAATCGTAGAGAGCAAGATGATGGTACCGGCCTTTTTAATAAAGGACCAGCCGCGCTCCCACATCGAACGCAGTACGTTAAACAGCGTCGGCATGTGGTATGCCGGAAGTTCCATAACGAACGGTGCAGGATCGCCGGCAAACATCTTTGTCTTTTTCAGGATAATACCCGACACAATGATTGCAGCCATACCAACAAAGTAAGCGGAGGTTGCAACCCAAGCCGAACCGCTGAAGATTGCACCGGCAATCATTGCGATAAACGGTACCTTTGCACCGCACGGGATAAAGGTGGTCGTCATAATGGTCATCTTACGGTCACGGTCATTCTCTATCGTACGGGATGCCATAATACCGGGCACACCGCAGCCGCTGCCGATCAGCATCGGGATAAAGGATTTACCGGACAGGCCAAACTTTCTGAATACACGGTCTAATACGAACGCGATACGCGCCATGTAACCGCAAGCCTCCAGGAAGGCAAGCAACAGGAACAGCACCAGCATCTGCGGTACGAATCCGAGTACCGCACCGACACCGGCAACGATACCGTCTAAGATCAGACCCTTGAGCCAATCCGCACAGTTGATTGCGTCCAGACCATTCTCTACCAGAACCGGAATACCCGGAACCCATACGCCGTATTCCGCAGGATCCGGCTCTTCAAAGCCGTTTTCTTCAAAATAAGCAACTGCATCCAGATAGGTCATGGGAACGGTTTCTTCCTCATCCGCATCATCCGGAATCGCGTCATAATATACAGTCATCTCACCGGTTGCCAGCGTCTCTTCATCCTCAACCTCAACGGTTGCACTCTCGCTGTCCGGCGTAATTTCTTTCATTTCTGCGAGTGCCTCATCCGCATCCAGTTCTTCATCCGAAACGTCAATATCGGCAAATGCGCTGACTGCCTCTGCTGCCGCGGTATAGTCATCTGCTGCCTCACTGTATGCCGCAGAACCCATGCCGAACAGGTGCCATCCATCGCCAAAGAGTCCGTCGTTCGCCCAATCTGTTGCAGCGGAGCCGACCGAAACCATGGATATATAGTACACCAAAAACATAACAACAGCAAAGATCGGCAAGCCGAGCCAGCGGTTCGTCACTACTTTATCGATTTTATCCGAGTTGGAAAGCTTACCGGCATTCTTCTTTTTATAACTGCCCTTCATCAGCTGCGCAATGTAAACATAGCGCTCGTTGGTGATGATACTCTCGGCATCGTCATCAAGTTCATCTTCCGCTGCGCGAATATCCTCCTCAATATGTCCCATGGTATTCTGCGGAATGCTGAGCGTATCGATGACTTTTTGATCTCTTTCAAAAATCTTGATGGCATACCAGCGCTGCTGCTCTTCCGGCAGGTCGTGCAGAACCGCCTCTTCAATATGTGCGATTGCATGCTCTACTGCGCCGGAGAAGGTGTGCATCGGAACGGTCTTGGCATTTTTTGCCGCGTCGATTGCCGCCTCAGCTGCCTCCATAACACCGGTACCCTTTAATGCGGAAATCTCCACAATTTTGCAGCCCAGTTCACGGGACAGTTCTTTGATATTGATTTTGTCGCCGTTTTTCTGAACAACGTCCATCATGTTGATAGCAATAACAACCGGAATCCCCAGTTCGGTCAGCTGCGTTGTCAGGTACAGGTTTCTCTCAAGGTTCGTACCGTCTACAATATTTAAAATTGCATCCGGACGTTCACCGACCAAATAATTTCTCGCTACGACTTCTTCCAATGTATACGGAGACAAGGAATAAATACCGGGAAGGTCCGTAATGGTGACGCCGTCGTGACGCTTCAGCTTACCTTCCTTTTTT
>CAVGTH010000101.1:4298-6825 GCA_963632045.1 Roseburia faecis
CCTTTGGTAATGCCCATATCCATGATCCGCCGCTTTACCGCACCTTCACCGTGCAGCTTCACAACTTTTGCCGTCTGGCCAACCTTGACCTCTCTTAATGTCTTCATTGCATTCCCTCCTTACTTTACGGGTTGCCCCGTTTAAATCATTATTTTTTGCGCCATTTCCTGGCTGATTGCAACTCTGGTCTCTTTGACATTGACAATCACGTTGCCGCCAAGCTGGCTGATAATCTTCACACTGCCGCCGACTACAAAGCCCAAATTCTCCAGATGCTTTTTTATCTCTGGCTTACCGCCGATTCTTTTAATGATGTTTTCCTCGCCGATTTCGGCAAGCGATAAAGGCATCATACGCTACCCTCTTTCCGCTTTCTTTATTTTGTCCGAAAGCAATTGGTTAGTATTACCTAATCTCCAACGGTTAGTTTAGCACAACTAACTTTCTTTGTCAATACTTTACGGATAAAAAATTTCTCTTTTTAAAAAAATTTTTGGCGGCTTGAAATTCTGCCGAAAAAACGCGGAAAACCGTGCCAAAAAATCCAAATTTCAGCATGTTTTTTTCAAAAAATCAAATAAAATGCATCGCCCAAAGTCATTAAAATTTTATTTTATGCCTAACAAATTTTATTTTGACAATTCATAAAAGGTATGGTATGATAGCCAAAGGGATGTGAACCCAACCCGATTTTTGAAGGAGGGATTTTATGAAGATGCAGGAATCGGCCGAAAATTACCTGGAGGCAATTTTAATTCTGCGCGGCAAGCACGGCTATGTCCGCAGCATCGATGTCGCAAATTACCTTAATTTTACCAAACCGAGCGTCTCTGTCGCCATGAAATCCTTTCGCGAAGACGGCTATATCACGGTCGACCGTGACGGAAATATCACCTTAACCGAAAAGGGACTTTCCATTGCCGAAAAAATCTATGAGCGGCACCGGCTGATTGCCAAAATGCTGATTGCACTCGGCGTGGACGAAGACACCGCCTATGAGGACAGCTGCAAGATCGAACATGACATCAGCGACGAGAGCTTTCATAAATTAAAGCGCCATCTTCAAAAACAAGAGAAATAGACCAAAGTCCCATCTTCTCTTTCGCAAAAAAATTTTTTTACACAGTCATTATATCCAAACATACCCCCGGCAGTTGCCGGGGTTTTTTGCATTTATACAAAATTGAATTTGGGCAATTGACACTGTCTTTTTTGTGTGTTAAAATCAACTCGTTCGGAGGGAAAGGTCGAATTCCCTCAAAATTTAGCGGGAAAGTTAGACCAGGCTAACCGCTTAAGAATATGGAGGTCAAAGGAATGACAAATTTTGAACAATGGCATGGCTTTCAAGGGGTAAAATGGCGCGACGATATCGACACCCGCGATTTTATTCAGGACAACTATACCCCTTACGATGGCGACGAAACATTTTTGGAAGGACCGACCGAGGCTACTGATAAGCTTTGGGGAAAGCTGCAGGAGCTGCAAAAGGAAGAGCGCGCCAAGGGCGGCGTATTGGATATGGACACCAAGATTGTAACCGGTATTACGGCACACAAGCCTGGCTATATTGACGATAACATGAAGGATTTGGAGCAAATTGTCGGTCTGCAGACGGACAAGCCCTTAAAGCGTGCGTTTATGCCCTTCGGCGGCATTAAGATGGCTGAAGAAGCATGCAGCACCTACGGTTATGAGCCGGATCCTGAGCTTCATAAAATTTTTACACAGTATCACAAGACCCACAACCAGGGCGTTTATGATGCTTACACGCCGGAGATGCGTCTGGTTCGTAAGAACAAGATCATCACCGGTCTGCCGGACACCTACGGCCGCGGCCGTATCGTTGGGGACTACCGCCGTGTAGCACTTTACGGTATTGACTACCTGATTGAAAAGAAAAAGCTGGACTATGCAAACTGCGAAAGTGAATCCATGTTTGAAGAAGAGATTCGTCAGCGTGAAGAAATCACCATGCAGATCAACGCATTAAAAGAAATGAAGGTTATGGCTGAGTCCTACGGCTATGACATCTCCAAGCCGGCGGCAAACGCCAAAGAGGCTTGCCAGTGGCTTTACTTTGGATATCTGGCAGCGATCAAAACGCAGAACGGCGCCGCAATGAGCGTCGGCCGTGTTTCCACCTTCCTGGATATCTACATTCAGCGTGATTTAGACGAGGGCACCCTGACTGAAAAAGAGGCGCAGGAACTGATCGATCATATGGTTATGAAATTCCGTATGGTGAAGTTCGCCCGGATTCCTTCCTATAATGAACTGTTCTCCGGCGACCCGGTATGGGCAACCCTAAACGTCGGCGGTAAGGGCGTAGACGGCCGCAGCATGGTAACCAAGAACGACTACCGTTTCCTGCACACCTTAGAGAACATGGGCCCGTCTCCGGAGCCGAACCTAACCGTCCTCTACTCGGAGGATCTGCCGGAATCTTTCAAGCGTTACGCTGCTGCGATTTCGGTACGTACCAGCTCGATCCAGTATGAGAGCGATGATGTAATGCGTCCGGTAT
>CAVGTH010000102.1:0-1015 GCA_963632045.1 Roseburia faecis
ACGCCGATCGGCAAGCCGATTGCCTTTACCTGACCTGCAACGAAGTCCGCGATCCAGTTTGCACCGTCGTCATTAAAGTGCAGCTGGTCTGCAACAAAGATGTTCATCGCCTTTGTCGCGGTAAAGCCCTTTTCTTTCAGCAGATCGAGCGAGTAGCGGTTTAAGTCAATCACCGGGATATCCTTTGCCTTTGCAAAGTCTCTCAAATCATCCGGGTATCCGTACAAGTAGGAATTTACCTTGTAGGTGCCGTCAACGAGTTCATCGGTTGCGGCAGAAAGGCGTTCCGGCGGCGTTACGATCACCGCGGTTGCTCCCTTTTCACGGATTGCATTTACCATTTGTCCCATGAGATAGTTAAAGTATTCTCTGGTTAGTCCGCTGATCAGGCCTTCTGCTTCGAACCAGCTGTCATTGGTGCCAAGCTGGATAAAGACATAATCGCCGCTCTTAATCTTGCCCATCAGGGTTTCAAATCTGCCGTCCTCTACAAACTCTTTTGCGGTCATTCCGCTTCTTGCCAGCGAATTGTCGATCGTGACATTTTCGGCATTGAACTTTGCACCGATTATCTGACCCCAGCCTTTGATCTCACTGGATGCGTCATAGGTCTGGCACAGGGAATCGCCAATGGTGTGAATGGTTGTCTTATGGGTGCTCTCGTCGTTTTGATACGACTGCTTTACCTGGCTCATCGGCTTTAAGGAGCCGTTTGCAAGCGCGTAAAGTTTTAACGTATCTGCGCCGTTTACATCCATATCCACCAAGATGTCGCTGCCGTCAATATCAAAGTACGAAACGGCGGTCAAAACATCGTTCTTATAGAGTGCAACAACCAGTTTGCCGTCCTCTAGGGCGTTCTTCTTCACCGTAACCGTGCCAACCTTTGCTGCATTTTCCATGCCGTAAACACGGTTTCCTTCTGCGTCTACAAGTCCCAGGTTCTGAATATCAAACGGATTCTTTTCCCGAACCTTTAAGTCGTACGTCTTTTCAATCTTATCGTCTGCAAACT
>CAVGTH010000102.1:1025-6748 GCA_963632045.1 Roseburia faecis
ACAGGAATGTTGTCATAAATGAGCGTACCGTCCTGATCGAAGCAGTCATACGTAGACTTACGGTGTACTTCCAGTCCGTCGTCAATGGCGCTAAACGGATCTAAGCGATCGACAACATCAACAAACTGCTTGGACTGGATTTGTCCGGTAAGTGCCGTCTTTTCAAATTCCTTATCGACTGCAAGAACCTCAACATCGTCCAGATAAATGTCAGCACCTGCGCCGATCGTTAAGGTAACGTCGCCGTCCGCAGCAGCCTTTGCGTAGACAACCTTGTTTTCCCACTTGTTTTGTACCGTCTTGTTTTCCAGCTTTTCGGTCAGATCCTGATCGCCAAGTTTAAAGGTGAGTGCCGCATTGTTTGCCGAATCGGAAACCGTACGTGCCGCAAAGGAAACCCGATAGTAACGATCCTTCGTGAGCGATACCTGGAACGTATCGGCTGCATTTGCATTGACCTTCTTCACAAGTGATTTTCTACCGCTGTCCTTGCCGGAGACTGCCGCACTGTTTAAATTCATGCTGCCGTCCGCAACCAGGTTCACGTAGTTGCCGCTGCTTTGTACCCACTTTAAATCCGGCATATTGTCTGCCGGCACATAATGTCTGTCAAAGCCATAGCCGAGTTTAGAAAGCTCGGTCTGACGATAGCCGTAGGCGTAGCCTGACGGCCATTCGGTCGGAGAGCCGGCATGGTAAGAATTTACCAGCGTCAGCCAATTCTTATATCTTCCGATATAGGTGTCGGCAAGACAACTCTCTGCCTGTGCAAAGTTATCTGCCATACCAAAGATACTGCCCTCGTTATTGATCGGATCCTTTGTATATTTTTCGACAAATCCCTTTGTGTAACAATCTCTGATTTCGACGCCTTCACCGTTGACATAGCCAAACATTCCGCCGCCGCATTCTACTTCGCCCTGTGGGGCTACGCGTTCAAAGGTTGCAGAATATTCGATGCCGTTTACATAGCATGCCGTAACCGCCGCGTTGTCGATCAGGTCGCCGGCCAAAGCACCGCAGTGCGATTTCCAGCTTGCATTATTGGAAAGTATCGCCTTTACGCTCTCGATTCCGAGATGGTGAACATGCGCATTTCCTCCGATATAGCTGAACAGTCCGTAAACCTCGTCACCGGTGATGCTTAGTGTAAAGTTTTTGATCACGTGACCGTTTCCGTTAAAGTCACCCTTAAACGGATTACCCTTGGTACCGATATAAGACGTCCATGCTGCGCTGCCCATATCGATATCGTTCATCAGTTTAAAGTAGAGACCCTCGGTACTGCTCATCATCGACATTGCAAAAAGCTGCGCGGTCGTTTCAATCTGGTAAGGATCCTCTGCTGTACCGGAACCTTTTTCAAATTCAGGTTTTGATACCTGCTGCCAAATCAGCATCGGATAGCCATCGTTGGTAAGATCGCCGGCCTGGAATGAAGAACCAAGGTCAGCCGCCTTATCTTTGAGTTCTGCCTGGGTAACCGCGGTACCATGATAATGATTGTTGCCGTCCGCATACGTCCACGGCCACGGAAGTTTGCCGCAGTAGTAAGAATTGATGACACAATCCTTTAGAGAATCATAGCATCTTACAACAGAGTAGTCGGAATAGCAGTTCTCGATTCTTTTAAAGTTATCGCCGCGGATGCAACTGGATCATCATCAGGCCGTAAACCCATTTTTTGCAGGGGTATACCAGCTTTAAGCAGGCAACCGTGCCGGACATAATGACGGCAACTCCAAAATTATGTACGATTGCACTCTTATAAAGCCCAAGATGAATTTTGGACAGGTACTGTAAAAAGATGTAGTCGATCCGACCCATATAACCGTAAGAAGAAATCGCAATAAAGTAGAATAAACCGGCAAAAACCATAATTACACAGCCGAAGAAATATAATGCCATCACATAGGCAAACTGCGTGCGATAACTAAAAATCAAGCAAGTCGAAAGAATCACCAGGATCAAGAGTATCAGTAACATAAAAATCCCTCCTGTAGCCAAGTTGTCAAAATGTTTTGCGCAATCGCATTGCGTTTGCATTATGCAAAATAGGCAAATATTTCAATAAATTTTTATTACAGTTTAGCAATAAGACAATATTCTAGCAAATCAATCCTTGATTATCAACCTTTTTCGATAAAATAAATGTTTAAAAAACGTATGCATTTTCTGGAAATAACGGCAAAATCAGGGAATCCAAAAAGACTTTATGTAAAGTATAACAATTTTACGTGTGTAAAGCGCAACTACTTTACACACGTGTTTTTTCTTTTTTTCCTGGAAATCGTTGACTTTGCTTTGCACATATGCTATACTTTGCGTGAAAAAATGAAAGAATACAAAACAGTTAGGAGTAACTTCTATGGATTTAAAGAATTACATATTTTCTCCGGGCGAGAAACCCCTGGATCACATGGTAACAAACGGCGGATTTACCGGCATCTTCCGTACCATTGCATGCATTGGAGACAGTCTTTCTTCCGGAGAGCTGGAATCTTTTGAACTTGGACATAAAGGATATCACGATTATTTTGAATATTCCTGGGGACAGTTTATCGCCAGAGATGCCGGCTGCAAGGTTTACAATTTCTCCCGCGGGGGCATGAGTGCAAGGGCTTATATGGAAGGCTTTGCTGAAGAAAAAGGTTTTTTTGACGTCGAACTGCGTGCGCAGGCCTATATTATGGCACTCGGCGTCAATGATACGACGTTTATTTTATCCAACGAGTTGGAACTTGGAACGATTGCGGATATCAACCCGAAAAACTATACACAAAACAAGCCGACCTTTGCCGGATACTACGGTGCCATCATCAGTAAATATAAGGAGATTCAGCCACATGCAAAATTCTTCCTTATGACAATGCCGCGGGACGGCGCGGATGCAGAGCGAAATGCCCTTTATGATCGGGCATCTGAACTGATTCGTGAGATTGCAAAACTGTTCTCCAACTGCTTTGTGTTAGACTTTAGAAAATACGCGCCGGATTATGATGAGACATTCAAAAAGAACTTCTTTTTGGGCGGCCATTTAAACGTACAGGGTTATCGGCTGACTGCCCTTATGGTAGAATCGTACATTGATTATCTGATTCGCGCCTATCCGGAAGAATTTAAACAATGCGGCTATATCGGAAAGCCGTTTTATAACGGAGAGAACCTGTAATTTGGGTATAATGTATCATATAAAAAAGCTGCCTTTGATGAGGCAGCTTTTTCAATTTTTACATCACGGTTTTCTTTACTTCCGGCGCCTGCGAGAGCAGGATCGTTAGATTTCCGTTTCTGGTGCGAAGTGCATTAATCATTTCCTGTTCGTTGGCATCCTTGTTCATACAGATCTGAAACGTCAGTTGATACAGTGACCCTAAATCCGTGGTTCTGATCTGGGATAACTCATATTTTGAGGTATACTGTGACAAGATTTCATCAAACACGCCCTGGTAATTTAAATCCTCCGGAATGGTGATCTTCAGCGTTTGGTAGACGCTGCGCGGAGAGAATAGCTTTGCCTTTTCTACAATAATAATAATGAGACACAAAATCACAACAAACAGCGCCCCATACCCGTACATGCCAACGCCGCACGCAAGACCGGCAGCAATATCAAAAAAGATAAATCCGATATCCTTTGCATCGCCCGGTGCACTCCGGAACCGAATGATGGATAGCGTCCCGGCCAGCGAAAAAGCACGTGCGATATTGCTGCCGATAAACAAAATAATCACGGAAAGTATCATGGGAAGCATCACGAGCGTGATTGCAAGACTCCGCTGGTATGTGGCTTCCTCCTGCGTTTTTTGATAGGTTAATGCAATGAATACTCCGAGAACCAGGGCAGTCAGCATGGTAATCATCGCCGACATAATGGTAATCTCATCGGAAATATTGGATAAAATAGTGTTAAATAAATAATCCATAAAAATTCTCCTTTCGGTAAGGCTATCGTATCTGAATTGCTTTATGTCTAAGATATCGCCTTTTGATATTGTTTAAATTCTGTCCCGTATTTTGAAAAGCTGGTACGAAAAACGCCGATATCCGCAAGTAAGTGCGTCAGCCACAGCGGCTTTGCCAAAGAGGTTTTTACCTCCATTAAATAAAGGTTTTCATCCATCAGCGGCGTACCGTAATCCCCTTTTTCAAGCGAAACCTCTGTGCGCCTGGAGCGAATGTTCTGATCGAATGAAATCCTGAGATCCGGATTTCCCTTTTCAAAATATGCAATGCGGTCATAAGCCAGATAAAGCTTTGGAAAAAGCGTGTAATGCGCAAGAAAATAGGAAAGTTCACGGAGCACTTGCAGATTGATTCCATCGGTGCATGCAGGGCTTTTTCCGCTTTGGATAAACCGATAGGCATCCTCCAGACGAATCGCCGTACGGCGTTTATTGACAAGGCCGTTATACTTCTTTTTAATCTCTAAAAATACCGTTGTGTCCATTTTTGGAACGCCGTAGGCACGAAGGCGCAGCTTTTCGCGGTAGACCGGGCTTGACAGAGAAGTTCTGATTAAATAATCATCTGCCGTATCGTAGTAAATATTGGCTATGGTGTACGGCTTATGTCCGGCATTATAAGCATCAAGTTCCATATGCCGATCCATTTGACAAAGAACCTCTTCATAGGTTTTTTGATCCAAAAAATACTTGTGCTCAAAACGGTTAAATACCTCTTTTGCCATCGCTCTCATCTCCTTTTTACAGATTGTAACGCGCCCAGATTAAATCTGCATTAGAAAAAAAGAAAGCGCGGCTTTCGCCGCGCTCACCCAAACGAAACTCTTCCGTACATTCGGTTCCACTTTTGGAATTTTGACCCATCCATTTCATAAAGCTGATTCTTAGTAATGCGGTAACTCCAGTTTCCGTGACTTCGCCCCGGCGTATTCAGCCTGGTATCGCTGCCGTAAAGCAACAAATCCTGTACCGGCAAGATGAGAATCCCTGCATGGCTTTCAAACATGGTTCGCAAAATGCTGTCATAACCCCGGTTCCAGTCCTCGCCGGTGTATCCGCAGTATTCCAGCATATAGCGCCTGCTTTTTTCGTCCAGCTCCCAGACATATCCAAGCAGAGTATTATTATCATGCGTTCCGGTATAGGCAACGCAATGGCTGCTATAATGATGCGGCATATGAATGGAATCCGCATCTGACAAAAATCCAAACTGAAACACCCGCATGCCCGGAAATCCGCTTTCTTCAACCAGTTCTTTGACATCCGGTGTGATGTCACCCAAATCCTCCGCGATCAGCAGACTGTCTTTTGCGACATCCTTTAAGGCACGAATCAAATCCATGCCGGGTCCTGCCTTCCACTTTCCGTCTTTGGCAGTTTCGACGCCGTAAGGAATCGCATAATAGGACGCAAATCCCCGAAAATGATCAATTCTGACCCCGTCAAACAGTTCCAGCATAAACGCAAGCCGTTCGCGCCACCACAAAAAGTCATCCTCTTTCATTCTGTCCCAATCATATAGCGGATTACCCCAAAGCTGGCCGTCGGCACAAAAATAATCCGGCGGTACGCCGGCTACCGCGGTCGGTAGATTCCTTTGGTCTAACGAAAAATATTGCGGATCTTTCCACACGTCCGCACTGTTCCACGCAACATAAATCGGAATATCGCCAACGATTTTCACGTTCTTTTTTCTGGCATAATCCCTGATTTTTTGCCATTGTGTATAGAACATGTATTGTGTAAACCGCCACAGCA
>CAVGTH010000103.1:0-4654 GCA_963632045.1 Roseburia faecis
TCGCAGAGACGGTACTCGGTGATATTCGTGTGGCGACCAGTCTTTGCTGCCTGGTACCGAGTATTTTGTTTATGGGGATTTCGTATTGCCTGAAAGGGTATTTTTATGCGGCACGCAAGGTGGTGATTCCGGCCTCGTCCGAGTTTTTGGAGCAGGCGGTGAAATTTGCCGCAATCACCGTACTTTTGCACCAAATGCTGCCAAGAGGAATCGCGTACGGCTGCACGGCGGTGTTTGCCGGGATCAGCATCGGTGAACTTTCCTCCTGCCTGTACCTTAGCGTGTTTTATTTAAAGGACGCCGCCGCAATGCGCGAGCCGTGCCAAAGAGGCGGTATTTTACTGTCGATCGTTCAGATTTCCTTTCCGTCCATGCTGACCTCGCTGGCCGGGTCGGTGCTTCGGATGCAGGAGGAGGTCTGGATTATTGCCGCCTTAAAACGCTACGGACTCAGCCATGCCGACGCGGTCGGAAACCTGGGACTTCTCTACGGCATGGTGATGCCGATGCTGGTGTTTCCGCTGACCTTAATCGGCTCG
The DNA here is from genome assembly GCA_963632045.1 of Roseburia faecis. Taxonomy (GTDB): domain Bacteria; phylum Bacillota; class Clostridia; order Monoglobales; family Monoglobaceae; genus Ructibacterium. The sequence continues at coordinate 540 of CAVGTH010000103.1, forward strand.
GTCACGACGCTTTTGGTGCCGGAGATTGCCCGCGCGCACACAAGCGGCACGCGGCGGCTGCGGCGGATTACCAAAAAGATTTACTGTTTCGGCCTGTGCGGCGGTATTGCCGTCATGCTCTGTTTTTGGAACTTTTCCGAGCCGATCGCGCAGTTTGTCTATCACGAAATAAAAATCGCGCCGATGGTAAAGATGCTCTCGTTTTTGTGCCCGGTTATGTTTGCCGATTTGCTGTCCTGTGCGATCCTGAACGGAATGGGCAACCAGTTTTCGATGCTCTGTTACAGCGTTTCGGATTCGCTGCTGCGGCTTTTGGGGATTTATGTTCTGCTGCCGCGCTGGGGCATGCCGGCCATGCTGCTGATTATCGCAGGGAGTAACCTCTATACCTGTACCCTGACCGTCCGTAAGGTGCTTTTGCGGGTTACAAACCGGCGGCACGCATTTTCTGTTTTGGCGCATAAGACAGAAAAAATGTCGTGTTAGCAAAGGGCTTTGACGCGGCGGAATCCGGCATTGCGGCCGCGGCGGATTTGTGCATAATGCCAGTTTTTATAAAATAACCGCAAAATCTCTGAAAATTTCTTGCATTTTACAGGGTTTTAAGATACAATGAAACGGTAGTTGCGTTCGTATTGATGATCAATGCAGAGTATTTTTTAGGAGGCTGGCACAAATGCAAAAATTGGAACAATTGTACGAAGGAAAGGCAAAAAAGGTCTTTAAGACCGACGACCCCGAAGTTTTGATGGTGGATTATAAGGACGACGCCACCGCGTTTAACGGCGAAAAGAAGGGTACGATCAAATCCAAGGGAATTATCAACAACAAAGTTACCAATCACCTGATGAAGATGCTGGAGGAGCAGGGTGTACCGACGCACCTGATCCGGGAGATTTCCGACCGTGAGACCTTGGTGAAAAAGGTTACCATTGTTCCGCTTGAGGTCATTGTCCGCAATGTCGCAGCCGGCTCGTTTTCCAAGCGCTACGGTGTGGAAGAGGGTAAGGAACTGTGCGTTCCGTCGCTTGAGTTCAGCTTAAAGGATGACGCGCTGGGCGATCCCCTCATCAACAGTTATCACGTACTGGCACTCGGACTTGCCACCAAAGAGGAACTGGATCTCATCGCAAAGTATGCATTTCGTGTCAATGAAATTTTAAAGGCTTACCTTTTAGAACTTGGAATCAAGCTGATTGATTTTAAACTGGAATTCGGAAAGACCTCGGACGGCACCATTGTCCTGGCGGATGAGATTTCGCCGGATACCTGCCGGTTCTGGGATGCGAAAACCAACGAAAAACTGGACAAAGACCGTTTCAGAAGAGACCTCGGCCATGTGGAGGACGCATACCAGGAGATCATGAAACGGCTGATGGGTGAATAAGCCGAAACATAACATAACAGGCAGACAGACGGAAAACTTATCGGAGGTGTTTTGGTGAAACCATACGAGATTTTGGGCGCCGACAGCGTGCATGAGGAGTGCGGCGTCTTTGGCGTTTATGACAACGGGGATCATCTGGATGTGTCAAGGTTGACGTATTACGGCCTTTATGCCTTGCAGCACAGAGGACAGGAAAGCTGCGGCATTGCGGTCAATAGCAAGGACAAGGACGACCGCATCCAGATTCTTCAGTATAAAGATATGGGGCTGGTGCAGGAGGTCTTTAACGAACTGGTGCTTAAAGAATTGACGGGCTATGCCGCAGTCGGACATGTTCGTTACGCAACGGCCGGCGGCAGCCGCCGCGAGAATGCGCAGCCGCTGGTTTCGCGCTATCAAAAGGGCTCGTTTGCCCTGGCGCATAACGGAAACCTGGTAAATATCGCAAAGCTGCGCAGCGACCTGGAGGAGCAGGGCGCGATTTTTCAGACAACCAACGACAGTGAGATTATTGCGCATCTCATGGCCAAGGAGAGAATCCATACAAACTCCACGGCGGAAGCAGTTTTAAGAATTATGAATATTATCAGCGGCGCGTATTCTCTGATTATTATGACGCCGCATCGGATGGTGGTTGCAAGGGATCCTCAGGGATTCCATCCGCTCAGCATCGGTAAGATTAAAAACTCGTGGGTTTTCGCATCGGAGACCTGTGCTTTTCAGGCGGTCGGCGCCACTTTTGTCCGGGATGTAGAACCGGGTGAGGTCATCGTTGTCGATCGGGACGGTCTGCATTCGCATCGGGAGATGTGCGGTAAAAAGCACGCGCTCTGCGTTTTTGAATACATCTATTTTGCGCGGCCGGACAGTATGATCGAGGGACAGAGCGTGCATAGCGCGAGAATCAATGCCGGCCGGTTTCTGGCAAAGGAGAGCCCGGCGGCCGCGGACATTGTCATCGGTGTGCCGGACTCCGGTCTGGACGCGGCGCTCGGATATTCTTATGAGTCCGGCGTTCCGTACGGCGTCGGGTTTATCAAAAACCGCTATATCGGCCGAACCTTTATTCAGCCGACCCAGGAGGCGCGCGAGGCGGCGCTGCGCATCAAGCTGAATGCAATGCGTGAGGTCGTGGACGGAAAGCGTGTGGTGATGGTCGATGACTCCATCGTGCGCGGCACGACCTGTAAGCGGATTGTGAATCTCTTGCGTGAGGCAGGCGCAAAAGAGGTTCATGTCAGAATTTCATCGCCGCCGTTTTTGAATCCCTGCTACTTTGGTACCGACATTGATAATCGGGACAAGCTGATTGCCTGTCAGATGGATTTGGAAGAAACCAGAGCGTTAATCGGCGCGGATTCTTTGGCGTATCTGTCGATCCACGCGATGCAAAACCTGGTTCCGAACTGTAAAATCGGGCGTTGTGACGCTTGCTTTACCGGCAATTATCCGGTCTACGTCCCGGAGGAAAACGAGGGAAAAGAGGAGTAGGCACGCATGTGCCCGGATATAGGGAAAAAAGCCAAATTTACAAAAAAGGTATACGGCGCCCGGATTCTTTATGCACGGCATAAAACGGACGGACGAAAAAACTGATGTTACCGGAGGAAATTTATGAAAAACGAAACAGTAGTTGTTCTTGATTTCGGCGGACAGTATAACCAACTCATTGCAAGACGTGTCCGCGAATGCAATGTGTATTGTGAGGTTTTGCCTTATACTGCTGACATTGAAAAAATTAAGGCATTGCAGCCGAAGGGAATTATATTTACCGGCGGGCCAAACAGCGTTTATGAAGAAAACGCTCCCATGTACTCGAAAGAAATTTTTGAACTTGGGGTTCCCGTGTTGGGAATTTGCTACGGCAATCAGCTGATGGCGCATGTCCTGGGCGGCAAGGTTTCCGGCGCGGAAAAGAGAGAGTATGGCAAGACCGAGATTACGCTCGGCGATTCCTTGCTGTTTGACGGAATCGAGAAGGAAAATATTTGCTGGATGAGCCATACCGACTTTGTCGCTGCCCTGCCGGACGGCTTTTGCGGCACGGCAAAAACGGCGGCGACGCCCTATGCGGCCTATGAAAACCCGGAAAAGAGACTGTACAGCGTGCAGTTCCACCCGGAGGTTAACCATACGCCGTTTGGCAAGCAGATGCTGCGGAATTTCCTTTATAAGGTTTGTGACTGCAAAGGCGACTGGAAGATGGCGGACTACGCCAAGACGACGATTGCCGCATTAAAGGAGAAGATCGGAGACAAAAAGGTTCTGTGCGCCCTGTCCGGCGGCGTGGACAGTTCGGTTGCGGCCGTGCTGATTCATAAGGCAGTTGGAAAGCAGCTTACCTGTATTTTTGTGGATAACGGCCTGCTGCGGAAGAATGAAGGCGACGAGGTAGAGGCGGTCTTTCGTGAGAAGTTTGACATCAACATGGTGCGCGCCAACGCGCAGGAGCGGTTTTTGGGTAAGCTGGCCGGCGTGACCGCACCGGAGAAAAAGCGTAAGATCATCGGCGAAGAATTTATCCGTGTTTTTGAGGCGGAGGCAAAGAAGATCGGCACCGTTGATTTTCTGGTACAGGGCACGATCTATCCGGACGTGATTGAGAGCGGCGCGGGCGACGCCTCGGTGATCAAAAGCCATCATAATGTCGGCGGCCTGCCGGAACACGTGGATTTTAAAGAGATTATCGAGCCGCTGCGCAATTTGTTTAAGGACGAGGTGCGTCAGC
>CAVGTH010000103.1:4664-6739 GCA_963632045.1 Roseburia faecis
TGGGTATCGAACTCGGCATCCCGGAAAATTTGGTATGGCGGCAGCCGTTCCCCGGCCCCGGACTGGCAGTGCGGGTGATCGGCGAGATTACGGAGTATAAACTGGACATCCTGCGTGAGGCGGACGCGATCTTTCGTGAGGAGATTGCCAAGGCCGGACTGGATCGCGACATCAACCAGTATTTTGCCGTGATTACGGATATGAAGAGCGTTGGCGTTATGGGCGATGGCAGAACGTACGATTATACATTGGCACTCCGCGCGGTCACCACGACCGATTTTATGACGGCAGACTGGGCAAAAATTCCGTACGATGTGCTGGAGACCTGCTCAAACCGTATCGTCAACGAAGTAAAACACGTGAACCGCATCGTGTACGATATTACCTCCAAGCCCCCCGCCACCATCGAGTGGGAATAATAAGCAAAACTCTCGGAAGCCGCATAAAATAAGGCTTTTTGAGAGTTTGAAATCTGCAATGATACTGTTTTGATACTGTTTGATTATTGCGGACAATAATAATTGATCAAAAAATACCATCGGAAACAACAAAGTTTTCGATGGTATTTTTGTGTTTATTCGGATTTTTTCTTGTTTTCACGGAGTTTGTCAATATCACGCTTAAAGCGTTCCGCTTCGATTTGCGGATATTTATATCTCCATTCGTCATATTCCTCTTGTGTTATCTTTCCGTTTGTAAGTTTCTCATATTCCGATTGCCAAGAATTGAGGTTTTCAAACAGGGTTGAAAAGGACTTGTTATGATTATCGAGTGTGATACAAAGCTGACCGTCAATTTTATTTATCTTGAAGCCGTATGTGTCTTCAAGTGCAAAAAGTGTGTGCATTAAGCCGATATAAGTATCTATTTCGGGGACATTCAATGCTTTCGGAGAAATATCAAACAGATTTGCAAAAGCGTTTATTAAATCATCTTTCGGTATTCTTGTTTCCGATTCGTATTGAGCAACACGCACATCAGCGGCATTTTTCGGAAAGCCGAGCTTCAATCCCAGCTCTTTTTGAGTAAACTTGCGTAAATTGCGGAAAAACTTTATTCTTTGACCGATAGCCATAGCAATACACCTCATAAATTAAACTTCTTGATTTAGTATATCATATAATTCGAAGAAAATCAAGTGATTTATAGAATTAAATTAAAAAGTTTAATTTTTTTATAAAAAGGGGTTGACAGGCACTAAACAAATTGGTATAATATAATTTATACTAAACATTTTAGTATAGTCAAATGATTTAAAGGAGGTTTTCTTGTGGATAACAAATTATTTATGCGAGCCGATGAGGTAGCCAAAGAGCTTGGAGTTTCTCAAGCCTATGCTTATAAATTGATAAAAGAGCTGAACGGGGAACTGAAAGCGAAAGGCTATCTTGTAATCAACGGCAGACTTAACCGTGAATACTTTGCGGAAAAGGTCTATTCAAAACATTACAGAAAGGAGATGTAAGTTATGCCGGCTTACAAAGACAAAAAGACAGGCAAATGGTATGCTTCGTTTTATTATGCGAATTGGAAGGGGGTGCGTGAAAAGAAAATGAAGCGAGGCTTTGAAACCAAAAAGGCTGCTTTGGATTGGGAGCGGGAGTTTTTGATGCAATCCTCGGCTGACCTTGATATGCGTTTTGAAAGCTTTGTTGAGATATATGTTTCCGATTTGAAGCAGCGTATTCGGGAAAATACTTTTCTCACAAAAGAAAACATCATTTACAACAAGGTTTTGCCGTTCTTTAAGGATAAGAAAATGAACGCAATAACCGCAAAAGATGTTATTAAGTGGCAAAATGAGCTTCTTGCTCACCGTGATGAAAACGGTAAACCGTATTCAAAAACCTATCTCAAAACAATGCATAATCAACTGAGTGGGATATTTAATCACGCAATACGCTATTATGATTTGAAGTCCAACCCTGCGGCAAAAGCGGGACACATAGGAGAAAAAGAAGCGGGCGAAATGGAGTTTTGGACAAAAGCGGAATATCAAAAATTTGCTGATGTCATAATGGACAAACCTATGTCATTCTATGCTTTTGAAATTCTGTATTGGTGCGGTATTCGTG
>CAVGTH010000104.1:0-6669 GCA_963632045.1 Roseburia faecis
AATAGCCTTCAAGGGTTATTCCCTATTTTTTTGCCAATTATTATTTTACACTAATACGTTTTTTTATGAAATAGTAAAAAAGACGGGCAAAAACCCCAAAACTTTGTGACAGAAACAATTGATAATTTTTCCTCCCTGTGCTACAATAGGAATATGTGGAAATCGTTTGAGAACGGAGCGTGCTTATGATCAAAAAACTCTTGCCTTATCTTCGGGATTACAAAAAAGAAAGCCTGCTCGGCCCTCTGTTTAAGCTTTTGGAGGCATGCTTTGAATTGATTGTGCCGCTGATTATGGCGTCCATCATCGATGTGGGAATCCAAAACCATGATAGAGTTTATATCGCAAAAATGGGTGTCTTTTTGGTACTTCTCGGTATTTTGGGACTGATCAGCGCACTGACAGCGCAATATTTTGCCGCAAAGGCCGCCTACGGATTCGGGACGGCGCTGCGTCGGGATATGTTTGCGCATTGCAACCGCCTTTCTTTTACCGAGCTGGATCAGCTTGGCACCGCCGGGCTGATTACCCGGATCACCGGGGACATCAATCAGGCACAGTCCGGCGTGAATATGCTGCTGCGCCTGTTTATGCGCTCCCCGTTTCTGGTGATCGGCGCGCTGATTATGGCGTTTCGTATTAACACCAAAATCGCCTGGATTTTTGCCGCGGCCGTTCCGGTTTTAAGTCTGGTAATCTACAGCATTATGGCTTTTAGTATGCCGATTTATAAAAAGGGGCAAAAGCAATTGGATCGGCTGTCCCTCATCACGCGGGAAAATCTTTTGGGCGTTCGGGTGATCCGCGCCTTTTCGCGGCAGGCGGACGAAGAGGCGGCATTTACCGCATCCTCTGCGGGCATGCGGCACTTTCAGCTGCGCGCCGGCCGCATCTCTGCGCTGATGAACCCTTTAACCTATGTTCTGGTTAATTTTTGTATTATTCTGATTTTGCAGCAGGGCGCAAAAATGACGAATCTCGGCGACCTGACCCAGGGCGAGGTCATTGCACTGGTGAACTACATGACGCAGATCCTTCTTGCGCTGATCGTGCTGGCGCAGCTAATTGTCACCCTGACCCGTGCCGCCGCCTCGGCCGTGCGGATTTGTGAAGTATTTGCGGTTCAGCCGTCCATGGACGACCGTGAAAATCAGCAGCAGACGCCGGTTTTAGGCGCGCCGAAGGTACAGTTTGAAAACGTCAGCTTTTCCTACGGGAAGGCGCAGGAGAACGCATTGTCCGGCATTGACTTTTCCGTCCGTCCCGGCGAAACTATCGGTATTATCGGCGGCACCGGCGCCGGAAAATCCACGCTGGTTCATCTTCTGCCGCGGTTTTATGATGTCAGCACGGGTCGGATTTTGCTTGACGGTATCGACGTGCGCCGCTACCCGTTTTGGCAGCTGCGCAGCAAAATTGGAATGGTACCGCAAAAGGCGGTTCTGTTTCGCGGTACCATCCGCGAGAACATGCAGTGGCGTAAAAAGGACGCCACCGATGAAGAAATTTACCGCGCACTGAGAATTGCCCAGGCGGACGAGGTCGTCCGCCAAAAAGAGGGCGGTCTTGACGCCATGGTCAGTCAGGGCGGCAAGAACTTTTCCGGCGGCCAGCGGCAGCGGCTTACCATTGCCCGTGCGCTGGTCGGGGATCCCGAAATTTTAATTCTGGACGACAGCGCCTCTGCCCTTGACTACGCCACCGATGCGCGTTTAAGAGCCGCATTATCGAAAGAAACCAAAAACATGACGGTCTTTTTGGTCTCGCAGCGCGCCGCCTCGCTGATGAACGCCGACCGCATTTTGGTTCTGGACGACGGCAAGCCGGTGGGGCTTGGCAAGCATGCTGAGCTGTTTGACACCTGTGAAGTTTACCGCGAAATTTGTCTTTCTCAATTATCGGAAGAGGAGGTGCGCCGCGCATGATTGATACAGAAAAAAAGGAACAGCGACAAACCATCAAACGGGTACTGCGTCTGCTGCGCCCCTATATGGGGCGGCTGATTCTGTCCCTCTCTCTGGCGGCGGTCACCGTATTTTTTACCTTGTATGTCCCGGTGCTGACCGGGCATGCGGTGGATCTGATTATCGGCCCCGGCAAGGTTGACTTTTTGGGGCTTGGCCCGATTCTGCTGCGCATCGGCATTGCCGCCGTATTGACCGCGCTGGCGCAGTGGCTGATGACCCTGGTGCATAACCGTATCGCCTATGACGTTGTCCACGAGATGCGGACGCTTGCCTTTTGCAAGCTGCAAAAGCTCCCCTTTTCTTATTTGGACAATCACCAGACCGGGGATATGATCAGCCGCATTACCACCGATGTCGATCAGTTTTCCGACGGACTGCTGATGGGCTTTTCGCAGTTGTTTACCGGCGTGATTACGATATTCGGCACGCTCTTGTTTATGTTCTCGGTCAATATCTGGATCTCGCTTGCCGTGGTGCTCATTACACCGCTCTCCTTGTTTGTTGCCTCCTCCATCGCGCGCCACACCTTTCATATGTTCGGCCGTCAGTCCGAGGTGCGCGGCGAAATGACCGCCCTGGTGGAGGAGATGGTGGGCAACGCAAAAATCGTCAAGGCGTTCGGCTATGAGAAAACCGCCGAAGAACGCATGGAGGAAGTCAACCAGCAGCTGCGCAAATACGGGCAAAAGGCCGTGTTTTATTCCTCGCTGACTAACCCCAGCACCCGTTTTGTAAACGGACTGGTCTATGCGGCAGTCGGCGTTGTCGGCGCCTTTGCGGCAGTCAGCGGACGGCTTTCCGTCGGTCAGCTTTCCTGCTTTTTGACCTACGCCAACCAATACACCAAGCCGTTTAACGAAATTTCCGGCGTGGTGACGGAGCTGCAAAACGCCCTGGCCTCGGCGCGGCGCGTGTTTGCGCTGATCGACGCGGAGCCGGAGGTTCCGGACGCCGCCGACGCCTATGTTTTGACCGACCCGGACGGCAGCGTCTCGCTCTCTGACGTCTCCTTTTCTTATCGGAAATCGCAGCCGCTGATCGAGGACTTTCAGCTTTCGGTCACAAAGGGACAGCGGATTGCGATTGTGGGGCCGACCGGCTGCGGCAAGACGACCCTGATTAACCTTTTGATGCGGTTTTATGACGTTGACCGCGGCGAAATTTGCGTCAGCCATATTCCCATTAAAGACATGACGAGAGAGAGTCTGCGCAAAAGCTACGGCATGGTTTTGCAGGACACCTGGCTAAAAACCGGAACCATCCGCGACAACATTGCGTACGGCCGCCCGGACGCCTCCTTGGACGAGGTGGTTGCCGCCGCCAAGGCCGTGCACGCGCATCCGTTTATCATGCGGCTACCGGACGGCTATGATACCGTGATTTCAGAGAGCGGCGAAAACATCTCGCAGGGGCAAAAGCAGCTGCTTTGTATCGCGCGCGTGATGCTTTGCCTGCCGCAGATGCTGATTTTGGACGAGGCCACCTCTTCTATCGATACCCGTACCGAGATCCGGATTCAGCGTGCCTTTCATAAGATGATGGAGGGGCGCACCAGCTTTATTGTTGCGCACCGTCTTTCCACCATTCAGGAGGCCGATGTGATTTTGGTGATGAAGGACGGACACATTATCGAACAGGGCGATCACCAATCCCTGCTCCAAAAAGGCGGCTTTTATGCACAGCTTTATCAGAGCCAGTTTGCGGTCTCCTGACAAAAAAACGGTATAGATATCGGCGTTCCGTGCACAATAGAGACAGATATTTTTGTGACGGAGGCCATATTTATGACAGAGCAGCAAAAAGATGCAAAAAAAATTACCTGGCACACCCTCTCGCTGATGGCGTTTTCCACCGTCTGGGGCTTTGGCAATGTCATCAACGGTTTTGCCGCCTATCACGGGCTGCGTTCGATCGTGCCGTGGATTCTGGTATTTCTTTTTTACTTTATCCCCTACGCCCTGATGGTCGGGGAGCTCGGCTCCGCCTTTCGGCACACGGCCGGCGGTGTGAGCGCGTGGATTCATGAAACGATCGGCCCCAAGATGGCGTTTTATGCCGGCTGGACTTACTGGATTGTCCACATGCCCTATATCTCGCAAAAGCCTACGACCGCCCTCATCGCGTCAGGCTGGATATTGTTTGGGGACGGCCGGGTCAGCGAACTTCCGACCGTGGCCCTGCAGCTTGGCGGACTGGCGATCTTTTTGCTTGCGCTTTTTCTCGCAAGCCGCGGCGTATCCTGGATTAAGCGGATTTCTTCCATTGCCGGCAGCGCCATGTTTTTGATGTCCATCCTCTTTATCCTGCTGATGCTGGCCGCACCGGCGATCCGCCCGGAGGCACCGCAGCTCCACAAAACCGCGCTGCGGCTCTCTGACTTTTTGCCGCAGTTTCAGCCGTCCTTCTTTTTGAATCTGTCTATCCTGATTCTGGCCGTGGGCGGCTGCGAGAAAATCTCGCCCTATGTCAATAAGATGCAGGATCCGGCGAAGGGCTTTCCCAGAGGGATGATTACCCTTGCGGTCATGGTTATGGTCTGTGCGATCTTAGGCACGGTTGCGCTCGGCATGCTGGTGGATTCTTCCGACATACCGGCCGATTTTATGACAAACGGCGCGTACTTTGCCTTTCAGTCCGCCGGCAGAATCTACGGCGTCGGAAACGCCCTGATGCTCCTTTATGCCATTGCCTTTTTTATCGGACAGATATCGGTCATTATCCTCTCGATTGACGCACCGCTCCGCATGCTCTTAGACAGTGCGGACGAACAGTATATTCCCAAAGTTCTGCTGCAAAAAAATCAGCGCGGCGTCTACCAAAACGGCTACCTGCTCATCGCCGTCATCGTCGGCATTTTAATTCTGCTGCCGGCCTTTGGAATCGGCAGCGTCAACGAGATCGTCAAATATCTGATCCGTTTAAACGCCATTTGTATGCCGCTGCGGTATCTGTGGGTCTTTGCCGCCTATATTGCCATGCGAAGGGCAAAGGCGCATTATACTCCCTCTTACCGCTTTGTCAAAAACCGGCATCTCGGCACGGCGGCCGGCGTCTGGTGCTTTGCCCTGACCGCCGTCTCCTGCGCCGGCGGTATTTTTAACGCCGACTCTGCTTTTCAGCTTATCATGAATTTAGTGACGCCCTTTGTGCTCTTAGGGCTCGGTCTGCTGCTTCCCATGCTGGCCGCCCGGCAGCGCGCAAAGGAAAAATAAAGGAGGAATCCGCATGAAATCGGAAACCGCAAAAGAATTACTTCGTTTTATCAAACATTGTCCCAGCAGCTTTCACACGGTAAAAACCGTCACCGATCTGCTTGCTGAGGACGGGTACACAAGGCTTTCGGAAAACGCTCCCTGGTCGCTTCGAACCGGCGGTAAATACTTTGTCACCCGCAACAATTCATCCGTCATCGCCTTTCAGATTCCGCACCGGGACTTTTCCGCCTTTCTGATCACGGCCAGCCACAGTGAATCCCCGGCATTTAAAATAAAGCCCGACCCGGAAATGCCGGTCAAGAATTACTATGTCAAGCTGAACACCGAAAAATACGGCGGCATGCTCTATACCACCTGGATGGATCGGCCGCTCTCGGTCGCAGGGCGCATTGTCGCCGAGACGGCGGACGGCGTCGAACCCAGACTGGTGGATATTGACCGCGATTTACTGATGATTCCAAACCTTGCGATCCACATGTGCCGCAGCGCCAACGAGGGCGTCGCGCTGAATCCGCAAACCGATCTTTTGCCGCTGTTTGGCGGCAGCGGCGCCGCCGGCTCGTTCTGGCCGATGATTGCAAGCGCGGCCGGTGTGAAACCCGAACAAATTTTGGGCTCTGACCTGTTTTTGTACTGCCGCACACCCGGCAGTATCTGGGGCAGCCAAGAGGAATTTTTATCCGCGCCGCGGCTGGACGATCTGGAATGCGTTTTTGCAACGCTGAAGGGATTTCTCGCCGCAAAGTGTACCGATGCCGCACCGGTTTTCTGTGTTTTTGATAATGAGGAGGTCGGCTCCGGCACCAAACAGGGCGCAAAATCCACCTTTTTGGCAGACACCCTGTACCGTATCTGCCATGGAATGAACCGGGACTATGAAGATTATCTCCGCACCCTCGCGGCCAGCTTTATGCTCTCGGCCGACAACGGGCACGCCGTGCACCCCAATCATTTGGAAAAATCAGACCCCACTCACCAACCTGTTTTAAACGGCGGTGTACTCATCAAATACAACGCCAACCAGCGCTACACCACCGACGCGGTATCGGAGGCAATCTTTCAGCAAATCTGCAAAAACGCCGATATTCCGGTGCAAAAGTATGTCAACCGCAGCGATATTCCCGGCGGCTCCACACTGGGGAACCTCTCCGGCGAAAAAGTCTCCGTCTGCTGCGCCGACATCGGTCTTGCACAACTCGCCATGCATTCCGCCTACGAGACCGCCGGCTGTATGGATCTTGGCTATCTCTGCCGTGCGGCGGAGGCGTTTTATCAGACACGCCTTTGCACAAGCGAGGACGGCAATTGGGAGATCGCCGGCATTTAGTTTCTTCCTATGTAAAGATGCCGCCGGATAACGATATTGCGACAGCTAGGATTCTGAACTGCCCTGCCGCAAAAAACTGTAATGAAAAACCGCCCCCAACGGCCGGAAAAATCCGGCTTTTGAGGGCGGTTTGTTATTCGTTGTCCGCGCGTTCCAATCG
>CAVGTH010000105.1:0-2511 GCA_963632045.1 Roseburia faecis
ACAAGCAGTTTCTTGTTGTCATGCTTGGAATCGGGGTTACCCAGGTACTGATGACCTATTACGGCGGCGCCCTGCTCCGCACCGCAGGCCTTACCTTTTCGGAATGGATTTTAGTGCTTTCGATGGCCGTTACGGTGATTCCGCTCGATATCGTCAGAAAAATTTTGACCGGCCGAAAGGGATCCAGACAAAATACGGTTTAAACAGAGCATAGCAGGTTTCACTCACCGATATTTTATAAAATAAATTTGCAAAAAAAGGAAATTGCCGGAAAGCGTTAAAAGAGCAAGAAAATTCGCGATAATCCCGTTTAATTCCAAATAACGGTGATTCACTGAGGTTGCTTTATAGGGCGGATTTTTGTATGATACATGTGTTAGCACTCATAGAGTTAGAGTGCTAATAACAAAAGAGCGAATCGATAAGGAGGTCCTATTCAATGAATATTAAACCATTAGCCGACAGAGTTGTCATTAAAATGCTGGAGGCAGAGGAAACCACAAAGAGCGGAATTATCCTGGCAGGTTCCGCAAAGGAAAAGCCGCAGGTAGCGGAAGTTGTAGCCGTTGGACCGGGCGGCGTTGTAGACGGCAAGGAAGTAAAGATGGAACTTGCGGTCGGCGATAAGGTATTGATGAGCAAGTATGCCGGTACCGAAGTAAAGCTGGATGGCGTCGAATACACCATTTTACGGCAGAGCGATATTTTGGCAAAAGTAGACTAAGACTGATTGGGAGGTAATACAAATGGCAAAACAAATTTTATTTGGTGAAGAGGCCAGACACGCTTTAGAGAGCGGTGTCAATCAATTGGCAAATGCAGTCAAGGTAACCCTTGGCCCGAAAGGCAGAAATGTTGTTCTGGATAAAAAGTACGGCGCACCGCTGATTACCAACGACGGTGTTACGATTGCAAAGGAAATCGAACTGGAAGATCCGTTTGAGAACATGGGTGCGCAGCTGGTAAAAGAAGTTGCAACCAAGACCAACGATATCGCCGGTGACGGTACCACGACCGCAACGCTTTTGGCGCAGGCTTTGGTACGGGAAGGCATGAAGAACGTTGCAGCCGGCGCCAATCCGATGATTGTCCGCAAGGGTATGGCAAAAGCCGTTGAAGCTGCGGTAAAAGAAATCGTAGACGGCAGCCAGAAGGTAAACGGCAGAGATGATATTGCACGTGTTGCTTCCGTTTCTGCTGCAAGCGACAGTGTCGGTGAACTGATTGCCGACGCAATGGAAAAGGTAACGCATGACGGCGTTATCACGGTAGAAGAGTCCAAGACGGCAGAGACCTTCTCTGAGGTTGTGGAAGGTATGCAGTTTGACCGCGGCTATATCACGCCGTATATGGTGACCGATACCGATAAGATGGAAGCCGTCATCGATGACGCTTATATCCTGATTACCGATAAAAAGATTTCAAATATCCAGGAAATTCTTCCGCTTTTGGAGCAGATCGTACAATCCGGTAAAAAGCTGCTGATTATCGCCGAGGATATCGAGGGCGAAGCGCTTTCTACCTTGATTGTCAACAAGCTGCGCGGCACCTTCACCTGTGTAGCCGTAAAGGCACCGGGCTTTGGTGACAGAAGAAAAGAAATGCTGACCGATATCGCGATCTTAACCGGCGGTCAGGTAATCTCGGAAGAAGTTGGTCTGGAACTGAAAGATACCACGATCGATCAGTTGGGTCGTGCACGTCAGGTAAAGGTTCAGAAAGAGAACACCATTATCGTTGACGGTATGGGTGATAAGGACGCAATCGCAAGCCGTGTTGCCAACATCCGTGCACAGATTGAGGAGACCACCTCTGAATTTGATAAGGAAAAGCTGATGGAACGTCTGGCAAAGCTGGCCGGCGGTGTTGCAGTGATTAAGGTCGGTGCCGCAACTGAGGTTGAGATGAAAGAGCAAAAACTGAGAATTGAAGATGCTCTGGCTGCAACCCGTGCCGCAGTGGAAGAAGGCATTGTTGCCGGCGGCGGTACTGCGTTTATTAACGCAATTCCGGCGGTAGAGGAACTCTTTAACAAGAGTGAGGGCGATGAAAAGACCGGTGTGCAGATTGTGCTTCGCGCACTGGAAGAACCGGTTCGTCAGATCGCTTATAATGCCGGTGTTGAGGGCAGCGTGATTGTTGACAAGATCAAGGCAAGCGAAAAGGGCGTTGGATACAACGCACTTATCGGCGAATACATGGATATGATTAAAGGCGGTATCGTGGATCCTACCAAGGTTACAAGATCGGCTCTTGAGAATGCAGCAAGTATCGCATCGATGATTCTGACCACCGAGAGCGTGGTTGCAGATAAGCCGGATCCTGCCGGTGACGCTGCAGCGGCTGCCGCAATGGCAGGCGCCGGTGCCGGAATGTACTAAGATACGTTTTTATGCCCCTTGTCCTTTTGGACAAGGGGTGTTTTTCGCGAAAAGACGGTTGACTTTTCGGCCGATTTTGGGTATAATAAAATCCAAAATGACGGAAAAACAAAGTGAGGGAATGGAATGA
>CAVGTH010000105.1:2521-6515 GCA_963632045.1 Roseburia faecis
GCTGCGGTTTTGTGCTTTTCGACCTTGACGGGATGCAAGAGCGGCGATAACCAAAGCACGGCAGAGAGTACGCAAAGCAAGGAAAAACCGGCGTCCGATGCGGTCATTGCCACCATTGACGGCGACAGCGTTACGGCCGGCGAGTTTGGGTATTATATTTGTAACGCGGCGACGGTACGCGCGTACCGCATCGATCAGAAGCCGGATCTTGCCTCTTTTGACTGGAAGCAAAAAACGGAGTCCGGCCAGCCGCTGCAGGATGCCGTGATGGAGGATGCAATCAATACCGTCCTGATGGAGCAGATCATGATCCAAAAGGCGGCGGAAAAGGGCGTCACCTATACTGAGGACGAGGAAAACCAGAATTTAAAATCCATTGATGATTTTGTTACCAAAAACGGAGAAGAGTCGTTTTTGCTCAATGCAAACGCCCTGGGCATTTCGTCCGTGGATGATTATAAGGTTTTGGCAACACATGTTTTTGCGGCGCAGAAGGCGGAGGACGCAATCACCGCTAATTTTCAGGATTACACGGTCAGCGAGGATGTGTTGAAGGCACATAAAAGCGACACCAAGGTGACGGCAAAGCATATTTTGATTAAAAATGACAGTGAAAAGTTTTCCGATCCGAAATCCACGATCGAGGATGTGTTAAAGCGCGTCAAGGCCGGCGAGGATTTTGACGCTTTGATGAAGGAATACAACGAGGATCCGGGTGAGGATGAATCCGGCTATACCTTTGGCCGCGGCGAAATGGTAGAGGCATTTGAGAACGCAGCCTTTGACTTAGACTGCGGCGAGATCAGCGATGTCGTGGAGACGGAATACGGATATCATATTATTAAGCGTGTTGCCGGTCTTGCGGAACTGCAAAACTACTGGCTGCAAAATGCATCGGTTGAAAAATTTGACGATGTGATAAAGAAGATTTCTGTCGCAGACGTGATGAAGAGCGCTGCAAAGGCACAAAGTGATTTACAGGCGCAAAACAGCAAAGCGGCAAATAACAACAGCAATGCAGGAGGAGAATGATGATGGAACATACAAAAGTAAAAGTGACGATGGAGAACGGTAATCAGTTTGTAATCGAACTTATGCCGGAATACGCTCCCAAAACAGTTGAAAATTTTGAAAAGCTGGTACGCGAGGGCTTTTATGACGGATTGATTTTCCACCGCGTGATTGACGGATTTATGGCGCAGGGCGGTGACCCGACCGGCACCGGTATGGGCGGCAGCAAGGAGACGATTTACGGCGAATTTTCCGGAAACGGCTTCGCGCAGAACACGCTCTCTCATCAGCGCGGTGTAATCTCAATGGCGCGTTCGATGAACCCGGATTCGGCAAGCAGCCAGTTCTTTATCTGCTATGACAATGCCGACTTTTTGGACGGTCAGTATGCAGCCTTCGGTCAGGTCACTGAGGGGATGGAAACGGTGGACGCATTCTTAGAGGTGGAACGTACCGGCCCGGAGGGCGGAACGCCGACACAGGACATTCGGATCCGCACGATGGAAATTTTATGATCATAAAAAGCGATATTGCGCCGAAAGCCGCCGCCCGATGAGGAAACATTGGTTTCCGCGGCGGCGCTGACCGTAATATCGCTTTTTTATAATCCGGCGGAATAGGCGGACTTTTCAGAACGGTTTTTGAATCAAGATGTCAAGATAGTGGATGATCTCCTCGGTATTATATCTTTGATTGGATTCTAACCACTCTACCAAAACGCTCATACAGGCGCCGGAATAAAAGGTCGCCAAAAAATCGGCCGGGACGGGCAGAACCAACCGGGATTCGCATTTTTTCAGCTTTTTTAAAATCAGGAGTTCCAATTCGCGGTGGAATCGCTGCATAATCGATTCCTCGTGGTTCTTTTTCACAAATGCGCGGTACACATCCTGATTATTTGCGATTTCCTTTGCGATTTCCCTTGCGACCTTTAAGTAATACGCCCGATATCCGTCCAGACTGTTTTCGGTGATGTCGGTCTGGTCAAAAACGCTTTTAAAGTCACCGAGACAGTACTGCAAAAGTTCGTACTTATCGCTAAAATGTGTGTAAAAGGTGGAACGGTGTACCATGGCGGTATCGCAGATATCCCGCACCGTGATTTTTTCAAAGGGCTTTTTCTTCATGAGATCGATGAGCGCACCGGATAGCAGTTTCCGCGTCCGGCGGATTCTCAGATCCTCTTTCTTTTCAGACATAAGCCATTGCCTCCCCTTTTCATGTTTCCCTTTGTCTACCATACCGCATTTTTAGGACGGAGTCAAGCAAATTTTTCACAAAAACGGTGTACAGTTTTTAAACTGTGTCTTTTATCTGTACATGATAAGGCAATCGACGGTTGTATTCTTATCTTCCAAGTCGTATACTTTAAGCAGTAAATGAGCGAAAGCGCAAAATTGAGACATATTTTATCATTTGTATTAAAAAACGACATAGAATGCGATACATAGACGCTTTGGCATCACAATAGGAGACGAATTATGAAAAAGGACAATAATCCCATGGAACGCTTTGCAAAACTGATCATCGACAAACGCAAGGCGGTTTATATCTTTTTTGGGCTTGCTTTATTTTTGTGTGTGATATCCATTCCAAAGGTCAAGGTCAATACCGACATTACCTCTTATCTGCCGAAGGAAACCGAAACCAGACAGGGACTTGACATCATGGAGGAGGAGTTTACGACCTATGATACGGCGCAGGTCATGCTGACAAATACAACGGCAGAGTATGCCGAGCAGGCAGCGGAGAGAGTCCGCGACATCGAAGGCGTAAAAAAGGTTGAATTTGAAAATAATTCGGATTATTTTCGCAATTCCTCCGCACTTTTAAAGGTAACGCTGGGACTTTTGGACGATAACGATAAAGAACTTTCGGTTCTGGATCAGATCAAAGAAGAACTGAAGGATTATGAAACCTATGTCTACTCGTCAACGGTAGACAGCAGTAACCGAAATATCAATAAAGAAATGAACATGATCCTGATCTACGCGGTCCTGGTTATCATCGCCGTGCTGCTCTTTACGTCCCAATCGTTTATGGAGGTTCCGGTTTTCCTTACCGTTTTCGGCGTCAGTGCACTTTTAAACATGGGAACCAACTACTGGTTCGGCGAGATTTCCTATATTACAAAATCCATTGCGGTGGTGCTGCAGCTTGCTCTGGCGATCGACTACGCGATCATTTTATCGCATCGTTTTACAGAAGAAAAGCAAACCAAGAACGCTTACGATGCCATTGTGGCTGCCCTTTCAAAGGCAATTCTGGAGATCAGCTCCAGCAGTTTGACTACCATCGCGGGGCTTGCCGCCCTGGTGGTTATGCAGCTGAAAATCGGACAGGACATGGGCATGGTGCTCTGTAAGGGTATTTTGTGCAGTTTGATTACCGTATTTTTCCTGATGCCGGGGCTTTTGCTGATGGCGTCAAAGTGGATCGATAAAACAGAACACAGATCCTTTGTGCCGGATATCAGTGAGTTTGGAAAGGGAATTTTAAAGCTGCGCAACGTGGTTCCGATTGTGTTTTTGGTATTGACGGTCGGGTGTATCTTTTTCTCGTCAAAGTGTGATTACGCATTTGATACCAGTTCGGTCAGCACCAGCAAATTAAACGAGGACAGCCTTGCAAAGCAGAAGATTCAAAATACTTTTGATACGGATAACACGCTGGCAGTCATTATCCCGAAAGGGGAATATGAAAAAGAGGCAAAAATTCTGGAAAACGTAGAGCAGATGCCGGGCATTACCTCTGCGCTTGGCCTTTCCAACACCAAGGTAAACGATGATTATATGCTGACGGATTCGATTACGCCGCTGCAATTTTCTAAGCTGACCGGCATTGATATTGAAATGTGCCGCATCTTGTACCAGGCCTACGGCGCGTCACATAAACAGTATCAGTCGATCTTTCAAAACTCCGACGAATACCAGATCCGTATATTGGATTTGTTCCTTTTTGTCCATGAGCAAATGAGTTTGGG
>CAVGTH010000106.1:0-5201 GCA_963632045.1 Roseburia faecis
TAAATACAATAAGTTTCCTATGCGCCCGCTGAATTGGAAATCCCCTGCTGATTATGTTCAGTCTTTTCTTAATGATGGCGAAATTTTTTAGAAATTGTGTAACACATCATTGACAAACCTACATTTTTCAAATTTTTCATAAAATTCCAAAAAATCTGCGGTGTCAAGCCTCCGCTTTTCCCGGACGTACCGGCGTACACCTATTCTCCTCGGATGATTCAAAACAGATTTTCGCCATTTCCAGCCGAAAGGGAGGAATCTAAGCCCGATATGCCCTGTAATGAAAAATAATCACCTTTTTGCATCGTTGTCCCTGCAAGGCCTGCCCTACACGCGGAATCGGTAGCCGGCGCCCCAAACGGTCTCAATATATTTCTGACTGCCGTCCTTTTTCTCTATCTTATCCCGGATTCTTTGAATATGCACCGTAACCGTCGAAACATCACCCATGGCGTCCATGCCCCAAAGGCGGTCAAACAAACGCTCCTTGCTAAAAACAATATTCGGGTTTTCCGCCAAAAAGAGCAACAGTTCAAACTCTCTGACCGGCATCATCACCTCTTGACCGCACACAAAGACCCGATGTGCGTCCTTATCGATCTTTAAATCCCTTACATGAATTACATTCGGCTTTTTTTCACCCGATTTATTGATCAGTTTCTCATAACGTGCGATATGACCCTTAACCCTTGCCACCAGTTCCGAGGGCGAAAACGGCTTTGTCATATAATCATCTGCGCCGAGTCCAAGCCCACGCACCTTATCAATATCCTCATTCTTTGCCGAAAGGAAGATGATCGGAATATCCTTTTCCTTGCGCAGCTGCGTACAAACGGAAAAGCCGTCGCGTTTTGGCAGCATGATATCCACAATCACCAGCGCGTAGTCGCCGGAGAGCGCCATCTGCAAACCACTCTCTCCGTCTGCGGCAATATCGCATTCAAAATCGTTTGCCTGAAGATAATCCCGCTCCAGTTCCGCAATACTCCTGTCGTCCTCAATAATTAAAATTTTCATACCTGATTCTCCTTTGATCGGTTGGTCTGCAAGGCCGGGAGAAACACCGTCACGCAGGTTCCCCGTCCCTCTTCGCTGCGAATCCATATTTTGCCGTTGTGCGCCGCAATAATCTGCCGGCAAATGGCAAGCCCCAGGCCATTTCCTTCAATCTTGCTGTTCCGCGAGGGGTCGCTGCGGTAAAACCCCTCAAAAACCTTTTCCTGCTCTGCGGTTTTGATCCCGATTCCACGATCGGAAAAAGAAATCGTCACACCGCCCTGCATTTCCTGTGCCGCAACATGAAGGCTGCCTTTCTCTCCGCCCTTATACT
Organism: Roseburia faecis; assembly: GCA_963632045.1. GTDB lineage: Bacteria > Bacillota > Clostridia > Monoglobales > Monoglobaceae > Ructibacterium. Next base: position 1,331 of record CAVGTH010000106.1, read on the forward strand.
TGATGGCGTTGGTGATAATGTTACTGTATACACGGCGCAGTTTTTCGGCATCAAAACGCACAAAACAAGGCATCTCAGGGATTTCGTACGTAAGACGCATACCGCCGTCCTGCAATTCCAGTTCAAATTCCTGCAAAGTCTTTTTTAAAAATGCAAAAACATCTCCCGTTTCCATATGATAGGGAATCTTTTGCAGTTCCAGCTTGGAGTACAGAGACAGATGGTTCACCATGGTCTCAATAGCCGACGCCTTTTGGTGGATGGTCGTCAGATAACGCTCCATCTTCTCCGGCGTATCGGCGATCCCCTCCATGATTCCCTCCACATAACCCCGAATCGAGGTGACCGGCGTCTTGATATCGTGTGAGATATTGGCAAGCAGCATTTTCTGTTCCTGCTCACGCCGGAGATTTTCCTTCACGTTTTTTTGAAGATGCAGCCGCAGTGCCTCAAAGGAACTACAAAGTTCCCTGAGTTCGGCGTCCTCCGACCCGGAAAATTCATAGGTCAGGTCGCCGTTTTTCATATGTTCCATCGCACCCGTAATTTCCGAAATCGGCCGCAGAATACTGCGCGACAGATAAGCCGTAACAATAGCGCCGGAGGTAACCACCACGGCAATTGCCATCACTGCCCACAAAATAATGTATCGCATAACCGCCGGATTGGAAAGCGCAATGCCCTCCGCCAAAGAAAAAGGGTGCAAAAGGGCAAAAACCGCCAGCAGGCATACCGACAGCAAAAGAATCAGCAGCACAGGCACCAGCAGCATCACCAAAGAGCAAATCAAAAACTTACGCTTTAAGGACATCAATCGATCCGCCCGACCAACATGTTTTCCTGTTGCAGTCTTACACTTCCCGTTTCAAAAACAAATAATAGCCGCCGGAAAAGAAGATCAGCCCATAACCGGCAAGGATTGCAACCTTTGCGCTGATTGCCCCAAAGGGGAGCGTATATCCGAGCCACAGGGTATGCCACTTCATATACCCGGTAAATAACAGACCGCTCAGATGCGGAATAAAGATTCCCGCAACATATAACAGGATATAGATTATTATACACGAAAACATCGCCATTGTCGAGCTTTTTCCAAATTGGTTAATGCATGCCGCCATCAAAATCACCACAAACAACGGCACGATATCCAAAAGGTATGCGCCAAGAGGGTAGAGAACGTTCTGTCTTTGACCGGCAATCAAAAAGTCCATTCCCAGTGCCGTAACGCAGAGAATCAGCAGATAGCACAGGGCAAGCAGGGTGACTGCACTGATTTTGGCCGCATAGATCTTAAAACGGCTGATCGGCCGCAAAAGAACCGCCTTCAGCGTCCCGTCCTGGATTTCGGTTGCAAACAAATCGCAAACCGCCATCATCGAAACAAGCGGCGTCAAAAATTCGATAAACAGCGTCATCATTGCCATGGCAGCGTTGGAACCGCCAAGATTTACACTGCCGCTGCTAACTCGGTTTAAAAGCACCTTGCCTAAAATATTCACCAGGCTGATTGCTATGCCAATCAGCAGCAGTACCAGATACTTTTTCCTCACAAGCAGCTTTTTCCATTCATTCATGGTACCAATCCAATATTTTTTCACAGGGCAACCTCTCCTCTCTCGCTGCGCACCACACTTAAAAAATAATCTTCCAGGCTTGGGTGGAACTGTAACGCCCGTTCCATGCTCTCAAAGGCAAGCATTTTTCCCTCGTGCAGCACCGCAATTTTATGACAGGTTTTTTCCAGTTCTGACGCAATATGGCTGGCAAGTAAAAAGGCCACGCCGTGCTTTTCGCAAAGCGCTGTAATCATCTCACGGATTTGGATGATTCCTTCGATATCCAGGCCGTTTGCCGGTTCGTCCAAAACAACAAATTCCGGATTGGACAGCAGTGCAAGCGCGATACCGAGCCGCTGCTTCATACCAAGCGAAAACCGTCCCGTTTTATCGTTACGGTAGTTGTCCAGATGTACCAGTGACAAAATGTGCCGAATGCGGTCATCGCCAACTCCGTCATAGTACGCGGCCGCAATCTTCAAATTCTGCCACGCGGTCATGTTTAGGTAGATGGCCGGCATCTCAATGAGCGCCCCCATTTTTTCTGCGGCCTTCTCATAATTCTCTAAAATGTCCTCGCCGAATATTTTGACGCTGCCGCTATTAGGCGTGCTTAGCCCCGTGACCACACGCATGGTCGTTGTCTTTCCGGAGCCGTTCGGCCCTAATAGCCCGACCACTTCTCCTTTATGTACCGTGAGTGAAACATTCTCCACGCCGCGGCCGTTTTTATATTGCTTTTTTAAATTTGTGATCTCTAAAATACGCTCCATAACCCTTCTCCTATTCGATTTCCCGGATTCAACCGCCGCAAAGCAGAGCCAAACCTGGCTCTGCTGCGAACAAAGAAAGGGGGAATATGCTTGTTGTTACTCTTCACTGCCGTCCGCAGATATCACGGTTTCTGTTCCGTTTGCATTGCGCACAACAACGCTCTGACCGTAGGAGGCACGATCTTTCGCATCCTCCATCACCTGCAATGCGGTCTCCTCGGACGCGCCCTCCGGAATCTGCATCCTTACAACGCCGTCTTCATCATAGGTAACAAGCGGCAGCGATCCTAAATCCACATCGCCAACGCTTGTTGTTCCAATGTCGGTAACATCAAGCGTAAGTGAAATCGTCATGCGGTGCTCCTGTCCCTGACCGTCAAAACCGGTTAAAACAATCCGTCCGTCTGTCCGTGTCGGGAATCCTTCCGCATCCACCGACATCATACCGGAAATACTGTCTAAAATAGGATCTCCGCCGGCAAACATCGCATCATAGAGCTTTTCATCCATCCCGGCTTCATAATCCACATAATCTTCCGGATTCTCCAGCATAGCCCGTCGGTGTTGTTCGGTCGAATCTTTAATGTTGGAAACCAGCAGCGAAAGTCCGGACGACACCCAATCCGGCATTTGTGCGCCGCTGAGCGACACCTCGTAGGTATGGCTGCCGCCGTTTGACTCCGTCATGATAAAACTGTTTTTCAAATCGCCGACCATCGTATCCGCGATCTTCTCCACAAAGGTAACAAGCTTTTGTGTGGTTTTATCATTGGGATCCAACATTCCGACAGAAGATGTATCGGTGTACGTTTCCGAATATTCGTTGCGGTATGCCTGTTTTTCGCCTTCATTTGTGTAAATACTGATCGAATCCTTTGCGCCGTTATAGGATTCGTTCTGATAGGTTCTATAAGAGCCATCCGCATTCAGTTCTGTCGTCTTTTCTGAATTGTAACGATAGTAGGGACTGTCACCGTCTGCAAAGCGATAAACGGTCTCCAGCGATGCGATTTTCTCTTCGTCAAGCTGCAAATTCATGTTCATCTGTATCGTGCCGTTGTTTTGAAACGCAATGTTCTTTAACGCGTTTTTGCACACGTTATAACCGTTCGCGTTTTCATAGTTTGCAAACACTGCCGCAGTCAACAGCGCTACACCTGCCATTGCGGCACAAGCAATCTTTGCATATCTGGTTTTTAAAAAGGGTTTCATTTCGTTCATGCCTTTCCGACTCAAAATAGAAACGTTTCGGTGCGAGTCATTCTCCAAAACGCGGTTGACACATGGGCATCAAGCCCGATATACCGAAGGAAAAGAAAAGCGACCGGCCGCCGATCTCTCTGCCTTACATGAACTATTATAAGACCCCTGTTTATCTTTTCTATAAAGCATATCTTAACATTTTCTAAATTTTTAAAATAATTTTCTTTATCTTTCTAACCGAAATTTCACTGCATTCGCTTGACAAAACGGGATAAATAGCGTATGATAAATAAGCAGTTTTCATACGTCCCAGTACCTCAGTAGGATAGAGGGTTCGCC
>CAVGTH010000106.1:5211-6429 GCA_963632045.1 Roseburia faecis
AAATTCGCCGTTTGGTATTGACAAAATAATAAAAATATCGTATTATAATACTGTCCGATTTTTATATCGGCTTTGTCTGTCCCCATAGCTCAGCAGGATAGAGCAACCGTCTCCTAAGGGGAAGCGGTTCCGCCACCGGACGGGACATAATTTTTCATAGGTCCCAGTACCTCAGTTGGATAGAGGGTTCGCCTCCTAAGCGAAACGCCGTAGGTTCAAATCCTATCTGGGACGCCATTTGCACCGCTTTTGCGGTGCTTTTTCTTTGTACTAAAAGTTTTTTATTTCTGTCTATCAGCTCCGTTTTTTTGCTAATAGGAAACGAACTCATTTTTGAGATTTGCTAATAATTTTTGTTTTTTGCTAATAGCTTGATTAGCATTGCTTCGGAACAGTACTTCGTTTCTTAATTCTTAGCAGCAATTAACTGTGATAGCGTCTGCAACAGTTCGGGAGATTTTTGCAGTTGCTCTATCAATGCAGATACATCTAATGTAGCTTGTTCCTCTTGAGGTGCTTGCACATTTCTTAAATCAGCCTTGATATTATAGAATGAAGTTTCAAATTTCATTGCGTTTACTTTTCTGTCCTCATCTAAAATGTGAGCATAAATATCCGTTATCATATCAATTTGAGCGTGTCCGGTATCTCCCTGTGTTGCTTTCAAATCCCCGTGATTAAGTTTCAGCTTATATGTCGTGCTTGAATGTCTGAGAGAGTGAAAAACAACATTCGGAAGTTCGGCTTTTTCTCTTAATGCTTCAAACGCCTTTAACAAAACTCTGCCCTCACAAGGTCTGCCGTTATTTAAGGCTACAACCAAATTATAGTCTGTGTATTCATCTCCCAGCAAACCTTTTAATTCATCTTGATGACTTTTCCACTCTCGCATTATGTATGCCAATGTTTTAGGCAACCATATTTTTCTGATACTGCTGTCTGTTTTCGGCTTTTTCAAAACAACTCTTGTACTTGTGTTCGGCATAAGCGGCGGAAAAATGTAATATACATCTTTTTTATCCAATGTTTCAAGGCTTCTTTTGGAAGCACGCTGCAATTCCTTATCAATATACACATACGCATCATCTCTTGCAATATCATCATCGGAAATATGAACATTATCCCAAGTCAGTCCAAGTATTTCGCCCTCACGCATTGAACAAGCAAAAGATAGATTTATTGCAACATAGAGTTTTCCATCTTCGCATTCATCTAATG
>CAVGTH010000107.1:0-6402 GCA_963632045.1 Roseburia faecis
AGTCAATATCATCAACATCAACATATCCATCCTGAGTTACATCGGCAGCATCCGGATTCGGCAGAGTCTCATAACCAGTCCAGTTAGCAAAGTGTCTGTCAAGATAGTCAATATCATCAACATCGACCTCACCATTTCCAGTTACATCGCCCCAAACGATCTCTTCGCCGCCTTCGCCTGCCAAAGACAGATCAATGAAGAATGCCTGTGCCTTGGTTACGCCGTCAACATTTGCGCCGAGCTTAATCACCATCTTTGCACTCTCGCTGACCGTCATCTCGGTGCCGTTGCCCTTAGCCAGGTTAAACTTAAACTGACCCTTGGTTGCAACGTCCTGATCTACCGCACGGATATTACCCTCTGCAACGGTAACAGTGCTTGCGTCCGTTGCGCTTGCGTCGTCAAAGATATAACCCAGCATTGCAATCTGAGACTTTGCAGCCGGCGTTACGCCTTCTTTAAATGCATACTGCACAGTCACGGTGTAGATACCGTCTTTTAAGCTTGCCTTTGCGCCGGTAATGTTGATTTCAGATTCATCATTGGTGCTATCCTTAACCAAAACATCGCCGTTGCTCTCCTCTGCCAGAGCAACCTCGCCCTCTGCCTCTTCTTCAGCGGCAGGAGCCTCTTCCTCAACTGCGGGAGTTTCCTCCTCAGCAGGCTCGGTTACTTCTTCAGCCGGAGCCTCGGTGATCTCATCCTCCAAAACGGGAGCCTCGATCACAGGTTCTTCCACGGGGGCCGGTTCGGCAACGGCCGGAGCCTCCGGGATTTCTTCTGTCACGTCTTCATCCGCGAACACTGCTGCATTCAGCGAACCCAGCATCATGGCAGCAGTGACTGCTGCACCGAATCTTTTCATCTTATTCATGTTTTTCATGTCTTACGCCTCCTAAATAATTCTATCAACCATTTTCTTTCCCTTTTGTCATGCCCTGATGTCTGTTTACCACAACGTATTATCTAGTGTTTGGCTCTCCTCCTTTCTGCAAAAATAACTTGAAACAAATGCAAGATGTCCAAGACCCTTTACCACAAAAAGGCCATAGACCGTCCGCATTTTAATTTATTTCAATTTTATACTCTTGCATTATACTACGTTATCAATCTTTTTTCAATAGATTTTTGAAAAAAATTAAAAAATTTTCAAAAGTTTTTTGTATTTGCACCAAAACTTTTCATATTTTCTATTACTTTTACATAAAAAATAGATACGTAGCAGCCAAAACACGAACATTTAGGAGTGAATCTCATGAATTCTGTCTATGATTACAACGCACTTGTTACCGATCTCACCGCCTTTTCTCAAAAAAATCCGCAGGTTCCGGTCTTTTCCATCGGGCAGAGTCTGCGCGGAAAAAACCTGTACGCCATCAAACTCGGTTCCGGGCATAAACGCGTATTTTTTAACGGCGCTCATCATGGGATGGAATGGCTGACCGCCAAGCTGCTGATGCAGTTTGCGCAGGATCTGGCGGACGGCGCTTACGGAACCTCTGCGCTTTTAGACGGCTGCAGTCTCTATTTGGTTCCCATGGTCAACCCGGACGGGGTTGAAATTGCGGCCACCGGCAAAAAATGGCAAGCCAACGCCCGCGGCGTGGATTTAAACCACAACTATGACGCACTATGGAATTTATCCAAAGAAAACGAGGCCGCGCTTGGCATTACCGGACCCGGCCCGACGCGGTTTTCCGGCCCGTACCCGGAATCGGAGCCGGAAAGTCATGCCGTTGCCAATTTCACGCGGCTGAACCGCTTTGATCTGGTGATTGCGTTTCATAGCCAGGGCGAGGTGATCTACTGGGATTTTTGCAATTTTGCGCCGGACAAATCCTTTGCTTACGCCAAACGCTTTGAAATGGTCAGCCCGTATCGGATGGACAGCCCGGAGGGAATGGCCTCTTACGGCGGCTACAAGGACTGGTTTATCAAGACCTATAAGCGACCCGGCTTTACGGTGGAGATCGGCCTCGGTGAAAATCCGCTGCCGATGGAGGATTTTCCGAAAATTTATCAAAGAACCCTGCCTCTGATGCTGGAGGCATTAACTTAAAGTCGCGGCCTTCCGCAAAATCCTGTATTGACGAATCCAAAAAAACTTGTTACAATAATGAGGTATCATTGCAGAATGCCGGAGGGTTTCCGGCAAAAGAGAGGTTTTTCATATGGGATTTTGCTATAAAAAACAGATGCCCTCTGCGGCACATTTAAAAGAACTGATTCCGGTATCCGCTGCGGCGGAAAAGCGGCGCAAGGCGCGGCTGGAGCGGCTGAACCGTATTCTTGCCGGGGACGATGCGCGGCTTTTGTTAATCATTGGCCCCTGCTCCGCCGACAGTGAAGATTCTGTCCTTGACTATATCCTGCGGCTGAACCGCCTGCAGGAGAAGGTCGCGGACAAGATTTTTCTGGTGCCGCGCGTCTACACCAACAAACCGCGTACCACCGGCGAGGGCTATAAAGGTATGATGCACCAGCCCAACCCCACGCAGGCGCCCAACGCCTTTGAGGGGTTAAAGGCCATCCGCAAGATGCATCTTCGCGTTTTGGAGGAGACAGATTTTATCGCCGCGGACGAGATGCTGTACCCGGACAACCATTCCTACCTTGACGATATTTTGGGATATGTGGCGGTCGGGGCGCGTTCGGTCGAGAACCAGCACCATCGGTTGGTTGCCAGCGGCGTAGATTTGCCGGTCGGGATGAAAAACGGAACCGGCGGCGACACCGGCGTGATGTTTAATGCGATTTATGCCGCGCAGCACGGACACGACTTTATCTATCAGACCTATGAGGTCAGCACCGAGGGAAACCCCTACGCACACGCGATTCTGCGCGGCGGCGTGGACGAGTTGGGACGCAACATTCCCAACTATCACTATGAGGATTTGCTGCGCATTGCGTCGGAATACGACCAAAAGGGATTTTCAAACCCGGCGATCATTATTGACACCAACCACAATAATTCCGCCAAGCAGTATATGCAGCAGCCGCGCATCGCGTCGGAAGTGATGCACAGCATGGCCTATGAGCCGATTCTGCGAAAGCTGATTAAAGGATTTATGGTGGAAAGCTATTTAGAGCCGGGCGCGCAGAAAATTGAAGAACACCGCGTCTACGGAAAATCGATCACCGACCCGTGTCTCGGCTGGGATGAGACGGAACGGATGATATACGATATGGCAAGCAAACTGTAAAACAGGGATCCTCCCGAAAAGGAGGATCTTTGAGCGTGTCGATAAACCTATTTTGCGAAAAATTTCATTTTGATCTGATCGCCGTCCCCTGTTCCGCCATGCCTACCACGGCGGCGCGGCAATGAAATTTTTCGCCGATTTCACGCCGTTTTCGGCAAGATATTGCGACATTGTTGCTGCGGCTTGGAAAGCATATATAGGGTCTCCCAAAAATCTTACTTGATTTTTGGGAAAAGGAGCAGCGCCGAAGCCTAGGCGATGGTTTGACGATTTTGTCAAATTGAGCCACTGCGCAGGTAGATGCGACGCGGGCTTTGGGCAATCAATTCAAAGCAATATCTTGCTGAAAATCGACTTTTTCGACGGTCTGAAAGACCCTCCCGAAAAGGAGGGTCTTTTTATGTAAAATCCTTTATTTTTTCAAAAACCAGACCAGCATTTCCGCCGCACCCCGGTTTGCAAACGCGTAGTACGGAATCAGGCGCAGCGTCATTGCTTCTTCCTCGCTCTCGTCCAGCGGCGCATACAGACGGTCGGATTCTTTTTCGCGGTATGCATGGGCGGTAATGGACGGCAGAATAAATTCGTTATCGCCAAGCGCAAACGGCGCATTGGTATCAATCTGAATGCTCTTTAAATCCTTGCCGTTATCGACGCTTTCCGCACAGTAGACCAAAGGCCCGCGCATCACGGCGATTCTTCCGGCGTTTTCATGCACGCGCCGGTTGGCTTTTACACATACAACCGGCATATCAAGGCAAAGCCGGATCTCGGTCTCGCCCAAAAGGCGTACGTAGGCATACCCGTTTTTCATCGTATAATCGGCATTCAGCCGGAAATTTCTGCACCAGCCGGGAATCCGCAGCGCTAGATATTTTTGCGGTGCGCTGCATGTGATTTTTATCACGCCGTCCGCCGGATAGGCCGACTTCTGCGTGATTTTGATATCGCCGCACGCGGCAGCGGAACTCATGTACTGGTTCACATACAGCGTCTCATCATCATAATGGTACATCAGATCCGCAATGGACGGAATAAAGCGCACGACATTCGGCGGACAACAGGAGCAGTCAAACACCGCCTTCCTCTGCGCAATCGGAAAGCGTTCTTTCTCATGCGTGGAGGGGTTTAAATCGTTAAAGTCAATATCGATCTCAAGCGGATTTTCGTAGAAAAACTCCCTGCCGTTCATCGAGATGCCGGAAAGAAATCCGTTATAGATCACCCTTTCGGCAACGTCCGCATATTTTGCATGGATATCCAGTGCCTGCATTCGCTTGCAGAACAGAGCCATTGCAATCGCGGCGCAGGTTTCGCTGTACGCCGTCCTGTTCGGAAGATAGTAAGGAACCGAAAACGCCTCGCCGATGTATGTCGCACCGATGCCGCCCGTAATATACATTTTCTTATTCACCATATCATCAAACACCCTCCGACAGGCCTTCAAAAGTGCGGTGTCGTTATATTTTTCGGCGATGTCGGCCATGCCGCAGAACAGGTACAGGGCACGCACACAATGTCCCTCCGCCGTGGTTCGCTCCCGCAGCGGCATTTCATCCTGGTTATAAAGCTGATTCCCCAGCAGAAACGTAGTATCCGCATCGTCCTTGCCGCACCCGTGCTCGTCAATAAAAAATTTGGAAAGTGCAAGGTAGCGTTTCTCGCCCGTCGTCTCATACAACCGGACAAGCGCAAGTTCAATTTCGGGATGTCCCGGCGTGGTAAATGCCGCGCTCTTTTCCTTTTTAAATACCCTTTCAATATCATCGGCAAAGCGGCACATTACCTTTAAAAACGCGTCCTTGCCGGTCGCCTCATAGTATGCGCATGCGGCCTCCATCAGGTGGCCGGCGCAGTAAAGTTCATGCCAGTTTCTGTCCTGAAAGCGTTTTTCCTGATCGACCACCAGAAAGTGACTGTTAAAATACCCGTCCGTGTCACTGTTTTCCACAATGTTTTGAACCGCCGCATCGATAATTGCCTCCAGCTTTTCATCCCGTTTTTCAAGAAGCAGGTAAGAGACGCCCTCAATCCATTTTGCAACATCGGAATCCCAAAAGATGTGCGGCTGGTTCGGATCGCCCGGTTTCCAGGTACAGGAAAGCGCGTCAAACCGATGCGTATCACGAAAGCGATCATACACGGCCGAAACGGTTGATTCCTTCACCATGTCCTGTTTGATCTTCCAAAATCCGTCATTGATCCTGATGTCGGAAAATTTGATGTGCTGCATATTATTTTTCCCCCTTTTACGTATTGACTTTACTTTTTTTATGATTATAATAAATGAAGAATGCAAATTCAATACCGAGAAAAAGAGAAAAAGTGAGAAAATCAGACATGATAAAAGTAGATAAAACCCATTTTTTTGATTACGCCATGATCGGCGAGTTTCACTCCGACGGCAACTGGATCCATCCGGCGCGAGTGATCGACAGTTATGAACTTATTTTTGTGCTTGAGGGGATTGTACACATCAAAGAGGACGATACGCTCTACACGCTGCGGCCAAACGAGTGTCTGATTCTGGAACCGGGACGGCCGCACGCCGGCACCAAAATCAGCGATATGCCGACCGCATTTTATTGGTTTCATTTTACCACTGATCTGCCCATTCCGTTTAAAGAAAATAAAAGCGGCAGCCTGTATGATGTAAAGTATCTTTTAAAAAAGCTGCTGCATATGTCCAAGACACCCTCCTATCCTGCCGCCGCCAGAGATGCCGCCGGACTGATGATTTTTTATGAACTTAGCAATGTAGAGCTTTCCGGGAACAGTCTTGCAAATAAAATTGCGGAATATATCCGAGTACATAAGACAACAACGGTCACGAAAATTGCGCAGCAATTCGGTTATAACCCGGATTATATCGGTAAGCTTTTTAAAAAACATTTTGGAACATCGATCAAACAATACATCAATCTGCAAAGAATGAACTATGCAAAGGATCTTCTGTTAACAACCGACCTGTCTGTCAAAGAAATTGCGGCGCAAATGGACTTTGCAGAAGAAAATCTTTTTATCAAGTATTTTATTTATCACGAGGAAATCAGCCCCGTAAAATTCAGAAACAAATATTTTAATACCCATATGAATAACAAATAAAAAAGACCCTCGACGAGTAATCTCATCAAGGATCCTTCCGGTTCCGGCGACGACATAGGTTTCCGGGCGGTCACCCGCCAAGTATGATCTGCGC
>CAVGTH010000108.1:0-6379 GCA_963632045.1 Roseburia faecis
TGGCTGGGGTGGCAGGATTCGAACCTACGAATGCAGCAGTCAAAGTGCTGTGTCTTACCGCTTGACGACAGCCCAAAATAAAAACTGGGGTGGGTAAAGGGAATCGAACCCTTGACCTCCAGAGCCACAATCTGGCGCTCTAGCCAACTGAGCTATACCCACCGTGTAGCTGGCGCGCCTGAAGGGACTTGAACCCCTGGCCCACTGCTTAGAAGGCAGTTGCTCTATCCAGCTGAGCTACAGGCGCATGCTTGCCTAAGCCAATCGCAAAAAAACAGAATGGAGCGGGTGATGGGAATCGAACCCACGCAATCAGCTTGGAAGGCTGAGATTCTACCATTGAACTACACCCGCCCGTTTTAAAGCGACTGTCATATTATATCAGCTATGCCGCGGTTTGTCAATACATTTTTCTTATTTTTTCAAAAATTCAAGAAAAATTTGTATCTGTATTCGGTATAGATTGACTGTTTTGTGTTAACAATAGCCGAAAGAGAGTCATCAAAACTCCGATTTTGGGAGGCGGATTACTCCGTGGATGGCGATGTGCTCTGTCCGTTTTCGGCCGGCGGTTTTGGCGGACGGGTCGGACAGAGAAGAACGAATCAGAAAGGTGCTGGCAGTGCAATGAAAACAAATCCATCAAAAAAAGTGGTTATTATTAACGACATCCATTCCGATACCATTGAACAGGCGATTTTTATTTTGCGTTCTGCCGGAGAACCGCAGAGTAGCGTATCTTCCTCCGGTACGCATATGGTGCAGGAGGCGCAGCGCGTAATTAGCGCATACGTAAAGACCATCGAAAAAGCACGCTGCGGCGTCAAAAAAAAGGAAAAAGCCCGTGCCGGCCGGGGCGGTGCGCTGCGCCGCGGCGCGTGTGCGGCTCTGGCGCTGCTGGCCTTTATCGGCGCCGCCGCGCTGATTTATCGGGTTTATGGCGCAGTGCTGGCCGCCTTTTAACCGCGAATACCAGGTTGAAAATCGAAAATTTTACGAATAAGAAAGGAGGGCAGCTGCCCTCCTTTCAGACTGTCAAAAAAGTTGGTTTTCAGCAAAATATTGCTTTGAATTGATAGCCCTCCGCCCATAAATCCGTCGCCGCGCCCGTACGGCAATGTCGCAATATCTTGCCGAAAACGACATAAAATCGGCGAAAAATTTCATTGCCGTGCCGTCCTGGTAGGCATGGCTAAGCAGGGGATGGCGATTAGATCAAAATGAAATTTTTCGCAAAATAGAGTTTATCGACACGCTCAAAGGAGGGCAGCTGCCCTCCTTTTTTATGCTTTGTCGGTATTTGCCATCTGATACGCGATCTGATTGACGTTACCGGCGCCCATGGTAATCAATAGATCGTCGTCCTTAACGTGCTCTTTTAAATAGCGTGCAATCGCGTTCATATCGCTCATGTAGATCGCGCCGGGAGTCAAAAAGGCCAGGTCGCAGGCGTGAATGGTGCCGTCATAACGCTCTCTTGCAGGGTAGATGTCGGCAATCATCACGTGGTCGGCCAACGGCAGAACGCGCGCAAAATCAGCAAGCAGACTTTTGGTGCGGCTGTAAGTGTGCGGCTGGAATACAACCCAGGTCTCCCGGTAATGCATGGATTTTACGGTTTTCAGCGTGGCCTCAATCTCGGTCGGGTGGTGGGCGTAATCGTCCACAATATCACAGCCGTGGTAGCTGCCGATATGCTCAAAGCGGCGTTTGGTTCCGGTAAAGTTCTCCAGCCCCTCTTTGATGGCTTCCGGCGCAATCCCCAAAAAGTCGGCGGCGGCAAACACGCCCAGGGCGTTTAGAACATTGTGTTCTCCTGCTACCTTTAAAGAGATATCAATCACATTTTCGCCGCGTCGGCACACCGTAAAGCCGGGACAACCCATAGCGTCATACTGAATATTCGCAGCGGTGTAGTCCGCATTTTTTTCTTTTATTCCGTAAAAAATGATTTTTTTATCGACATTTTGCACAACTTGGGTTGCGTGTTTATCGTCAGAACAAACAATAATGCATCCATAGGGGGAAGTAAGGCTTGCAAATTTTTGAAAAGATGATATAATGTGGTTAATATCACTAAAATAATCCAAATGGTCTTCCTCAACGTTTGTGATGATCGACAAAAATGGATGAAAGTGTAAAAAACTCTCGACGTATTCGCAGGCTTCAAAGGCGAGATAATCCCGCTTGCCGAGACGGAAGTTGCCGCCGATTTGCGGCAGTTCTCCGCCGACCAATACGGTTGGGTCAGTGTTCGCCGCGAGAAGAACCAGCGACATCATGGATGTGGTGGTGGTTTTTCCGTGGGTTCCGGCAATGGCGATAGGATGCTCATACAGTGTCATCAGTGCGCCGAGCAGTTCGGCACGCTCGATGACCGGCACGCCGAGGGTACGCGCCTTTTGGAGTTCCGGATTGGTTGCCGCAATCGCGGCGGTGTAGCAAACCACATCGGGATTTGTGATGTTGTCGGCGCTTTGACCGAGAAAGATTTCTGCGCCGCGCGCGCGGAGGTCGTCGGTGAGGTTGGAGCCCTTAAGGTCGGAACCGGATACGCGGTAGCCAAAGTCAAGCAGCATATGTGCCAGCGCACTCATGCTGATGCCGCCGATGCCAATCATATGAATATAGGAGCCTGGTTTGAGCTTAGACATTTGAAACTGTTGCATCAAAAAACCTTCCTTCCTGAATCTGGTTGAAAATGCTTTATTTAACACACATTTTACCATATACCTGTCGGCTTTTCAATCATTTCTTGTAAATTATCAGGAAAAATTATAATCAAAAATAATACATAAAACACAATTTAAATCCAGAATATGACAACTGGTAAAGGGGAGGAACTTGTATGCAGATTACAGACATCCGGGTGAGAAAGATCAATGCAGAGGGGAGAATGAAGGCGGTTGTATCCGTGACGTTTGACGATGCGTTTGTGGTGCATGATATCAAGGTCATCGAAGGACAGGATAAACTTTTTATCGCAATGCCAAGCCGTAAGACGCCGGAAGGCGACTTTAAAGATATTGCTCATCCGATCAATGCGGAAACCCGTGAGATTCTTCACAGCAGCATCCTGAAGAAATATCAGGAGATTCTGGAAGAAACTGCGGAGGAAGCAGAGGAAGCGTAGAACTTACGATAAAGAGGGACTCTTTTTCGCGTATGGTGCGAAAAGGAGTCCCTTTTTTTCGGTTTTATCCGGCGCAGCGCGTCATCATTTTAAGCTGCTGGCCGGGGTGAATGATATCGCCCTCCAGCTGGTTTTGTGCCTTGATTTCTTCCACTGTGGTGTGGTAGGTTTTCGCAATATTCCATAGACTGTCGCCCTTTTGCACAAAGTATAAGATAATGCCGAAGGATGGTTCGCTCTCCTCCGAATCAAAGGGTGCCATGGTGTCCACCAGCACGGTTTCGCCGGTCTTGAGAGATTTGAGGTAAAGCCCCAAAACAAAGCGCAGTTCCAGACTGTCGTCACCGCTTAAGGTGTAGCTGACGTGATTTAAAAACACCTGCGCATCGCAGGCGGTGTCGCGCCCGGCGCCGTCCACCGCAAAACTGTGCGAAAATTCTGAAATATGATGAAATCCGCAAACAGGCGTGCTCTCATCGGCGGTGAGATATAAGATGTTGGTGTGCACTGTGCCAAACACGGTGACCTGCCCGTCTTCTGCCAGGACGCGGTCAATTTTTGCATTTGCGCTGACATCGCAGACCTGTTTCAGCCGCGGCAGCATCGGCGGCAGCTGCGCCTGATCCTTGTGCGAAATCTCCGCACTGCTGTGATCCAAAAGCTGCTCGATATGATAGCTTTTGGTCGTCAGATCCAAACCGCCGCTTAGAGAATACGCGTCGGTCACCGCGTCAATTTCGGTGATTTCACTGCCGCGGACATTGACGCAAAGCACCAGTTCAATCCCAAGATTGCGCGCCTCGCCGTCCGCATCGTCGCGGATTTCGTAGTACATGTCGCTGAGGTGATAGTCCGCGTCGCCCTGCATGCCCTCGGCGGCGCCGTCCACATCCAAAATTTCCGTAAAGGGAAGGGTGTGTTCCATAAACTGCAAGCTGTGATCTTCTTCACTGTTATATAATGTAGCAATTCGTACCTGCCCCTTTGCGACGGCCTTGTTTTCCATCAGGCACAGTTCGGTTCCGGTCGGTACCGCGGTCACCTTTAAAATCTCGCCGATGGCCGGTTTCCCGGCCGGCAGTGCAAGCTGATCGCGCAGAATAATCTGGCATTCGCAGCCGTCCGTATCGCTGATAAAGCGAAAACGCTCCTTTTTCAGAGCAATGTCGTCCGCGTTTTCCACTCCGGTGGTAAGGGAGAGTAGAATCGGCCGTACCACCTTAACGCTGATTCCCAAAACGCAGCGCAGGTTCAGCCGCCGCCCGTTAATTAAGGTGGCATCAGAGCTTTCCGGCACCGCCTCGGCAAAAAGTTGCATGTCAGCCGCCGCGCCGCGGCAGTCTAAGGAATGGTTAAACTCCAGATCGGCACTGAGGCTTCGGATGCGCCCGTTTTCATCATCCTCCGGAAGATATAAAACGGTCATTTTAATGATGCCCTGGATAAAGGCTTTGTCCTGTTGCAGCATCTTTTTGGTGACGCAGACCGTTCCGCTGACCTCTAAAATCTTTTGGATATCCGGCTTTGTATCCGGCACAATAACATCGCTCTCTGCCATGGTTTGACTGTACTTCTGGCAGACAACCTCTCCGGTTTTTATATTCTCTTTGACCAGGTTCATTTCCATTATTATTCCCTCATTTCTTATCATGATCCATGCTTTGGTAATATATATGAAGAAACACGGTAGGATATGATAAAAAAATCGGACTTGGGTGCGGTGAAAATGCGGTTTTGCGGGATCAATTTCTCCGGTTTTCAATAAGGCGGTCAGCTTTCTTTTAGTTTTAGATAGAGATCATAGATGGCGCGCCGCGGCTGACCCAGTTCGTCGGCGATCCGCTTGGTTAACTCCTTGGCGTGCATCCCATCGGCGGCGTAGCGGCGGATCAGTTCCTCTGCCGACGGGAGTTGTGCAGCCTGTTCGCGCCGGACAGCGTCCGCATCTGCGCCGTGCAAAAGCAGCACAAATTCTCCTTTGGGTGGAGTTTCTTCATAATAAGAGACGGCGTCTTTTAGTGTGGTGCGGCGGTATTCCTCAAAGCGCTTGGTTAGTTCACGGGCAAGAACAATTTCGCGGTTGCCGAACACGTCCAAAAAGTCGCGCAGCGTGCCGAGCAGCTTGTGCGGTGCCTCATAAAAAATCAGAGTCCGAACATCGTCCTTTAGGCTTTGCAGACGTGCAAGGCGCTCCCGTTTTTGCACGCTCAAAAAGCCCTCAAAGGCAAAGCGGCCGGATGGCAGGCCGGAGGCAACCAGAGCGGTGGCAAAGGCGCACGGGCCGGGCAGCGCCTCGACCGGGATGCCCTCTTGCAGACAGAGCCGCACCAGATCCTCACCCGGATCGGAGATGCCGGGCATGCCGGCGTCCGTCACCGCGGCAACCGTCATTCCCTCCTTTAGTTTTTCAATCAGATAAGCGCCTTTTTCGCGCTTGTTATGTTCATAGTAGCTGGTAACCGGCGTCTTGATCGCAAAATGCCGCAGCAGCTTCAGGCTGACGCGTGTGTCCTCGGCAGCAATCAAATCCACGGTTTTTAACACCTCCAGGGTGCGCAGCGTGATGTCGCCGAGGTTGCCGATCGGCGTGGGACATAGGTAGAGCTTTCCGTTCATTTTGCCGTCTCCCTTCCATAAATTTCATCAATTTCGGCAGAATATTGTCCGGGTCTTTCATATATATATAAGGGCGGATCCAAAAACAGCTTTGGCCTGCCCTGGCGCGCGCCCTCCACCAAAATCATGGTCGCGGTCTTTTGGGGATAAGGGTGTACAAAACGCAGCCGTTTGGGTTCAATTCCGTACTTGCGCATCAGGCAAAGAATGTCCGCCAGTCGTTCCGGACGGTGAATCATACACAGTTTTCCGAGCGGTTTTAATATTATAGAAGAAACTCGGATAATATCCTCCAGAGAACACAAAATTTCGTGCCGAGCCGGCGTAATCATATCGTCTCTGCTGCGCAGTCCACCGCCGTTTTCTTTATATGGCGGATTGCACGTGATATATTGGAAAGAACTCCGTCCGAGCAGCGATTCTGCGTCCTTTAAATCACCGCAAATCATCCGGATTTTTTCAGTTAAACCGTTGAGGCGCACAGAGCGGACGGCCATCTCACAAACCGGCGCTAAAATTTCAAGGCCGACAATGGATTGTGCGGCGCTCTTGGAACTGAGCAGCAGCGGAACAATACCGTTTCCGCTGCAAAGATCTAAAACTTTTGCGCCTTTTTTGATATTTTTTGCG
>CAVGTH010000109.1:0-6365 GCA_963632045.1 Roseburia faecis
AATTGTCACATTGATGGCATCGTAATTTTCGCTGAGCCTTGGAATCCGCACTTGAAATAAATAAAATTTTTCTCCGTATATCACATGGGAGAAAATCGGTTTTTGACAAACCTCGCCGACAATTTCGACCTTATTGTTTTCAAAATAAGTATTTTCCACATCATTCACTCCTGTCAAGGTTTACGTTTGAGGGTAATCGTTCTATAAAGTATATTCAAAAACAGAGGGATTAGAACTTTAAATACGCAAATGTCTCAACAGAAACGCCGCATAATAGCAGCAAGGTAACCGCGGCAAGGTACGGATATAAATCTTCGGGCTTTTCACGCCATTTTACCTTAAATTCCTGCGGTGTGATTTCCTTTCCGCTCAGCGAAAAGATGCCGCGCTGCAGACAGTAGGTAAATCCGTCGTCACGAATACTGGAGGCCGTAATGGTCGAGCGTGTGGACAGACCGCAGGTTACCATGCAATACCCCTCAAAGCTTTTTATTGCGGAAGGAACGGCCATATCACTGTTTAAAATTAAGGTATTTCCTATTTGAATCATGCCAATCACCGTCATTATTTTATCCCATTTATGGTATCGCTATTCTGTCATGCATCATTTTGTATGAATGAAACATTTTTTGCATATATATACATGGAACATAAAGGGGGTTGTATCTATGAAAATTTGGGTTATCCGCAAAAAAAGTATATGTATTGGTGTGCTGGGCTTGCTTGTTCTGCTTTCATTTTTATGGATGGGTCAGAACCGCGCCGTAACCGTTTCCAAGACGCAGCGCGATTTGCCGATTTACTGTGTTGACAAGGGCGATGAAAAGGTGATTTCAATCAGTTTTGATGCAGCTTGGGGTAACGAAGATACGCAGCAGCTGATCGACATTATGGATCGCTTTGGGGTTAAGGCCACCTTTTTTGTTGTAGGGGACTGGGTTGACCATTTTCCGGAATCGGTGAAAGCGCTCTCCGATGCCGGCCATGAAGTCATGAACCACTCCAATACCCATCCGCACATGACGCAAATTTCGAAAGAAAAGATGAAGGAAGAGGTCAATGCGTGCAGTGACAAAATAGAAAAGGTGACCGGAAAACGCCCCACTTTGCTGCGCGCGCCCTACGGTGATTATAATAACGACGTTGTTCAGGCTGTCCGCGAGTGCGGATGCTATACCATTCAATGGGATGTTGATAGCTTAGACTGGAAGGATTTGTCTGCTGCTGAGATTACCAAGCGTGTGTTGGATAGAGTAAAGCCCGGATCGATTGTGTTATTCCATAACGCAGCGCTGCATACACCGGAGGCTTTGCCGGGAATTTTAGAGAAGCTGCAAGGCGAGGGATACCGGTTTGTACCGATTTCCGAACTGATTTATACCGAGAATGATACCATCGACCAGGCCGGCTGCCAGCACCAAAACCGGAATCAGCCGGATGCTGCATTGCAAGAGGAAAAAACAGAATAAAAAAATACGTGACATCCTTTTTTCTTTGTGCTATAATGTATTTAATTGTGTCAAACAATGCATACAAAACGTTGAATAGCAAGGGCTGGTTGAAGTTTTGCAGCCCGAGAGTAAAGGAAAAGGTACTATGCGTTTAAAAAGTATTGAAATGCAGGGATTTAAGTCTTTTGCAGATAAGATTTATCTGGATTTTAATCCCGGAATTACCGCGATTGTCGGGCCAAACGGATCGGGTAAAAGCAATATTTCCGATGCAATCCGCTGGGTTATGGGCGAGCAAAGCGTCAAATCTCTGCGCGGCAGCAAGATGGAGGATGTCATTTTTGCCGGAACCGAGGCGAGAAAGGCGCTGGGCTTTGCAGAGGTTACGCTGGTTTTGGACAATTCGGACGGATTTTTCTCTCTGGACTTTCCGGAAATCACGGTTACGCGCCGTGTTTATCGCAGTGGTGAGGGAGAATACTACATCAATAAGACGTTATGCCGTCTTAAGGATATTCATGAATTGTTTATGGACACCGGCCTTGGAAGGGACGGATATTCTATTATCGGTCAGGGCAAAATTGACAGTGTGCTGAGTACAAAGTCGGAGGATCGCCGTCAGATTTTTGAAGAAGCCGCCGGGATTTCAAAGTTCAAATACCGCAAGATTGAGGCAGAACGCAAGCTGTTGCAAACCAGTGATAATTTAACACGCGTGGAGGATATTTTAACGGAGCTTGGCGGACAGCTTGGCCCCTTGGAACGGCAGTCCGAAAAAGCCAGACGTTATCTTTTGCTGCGTGATGAAATGCGGGGACTGGATATTGCGGTTTCGGTTATCAATGCCGAAAAAGCAAAGTCCGAGTTAAAGGAACTTCAAAATAACATCGCACTGCTTACGGAGCAGACTGCCGGGATGAAGACAGAACTTGCAAGCAGCGAGGCCGAGATTGCCAAAATGTATGATGCGCTGAAAGAGTATGACGCGCAGACGGAAAACTATCGGGAGTCGGATCAAAAAACTGTTTCTTTGATTCATGAACAAAAAAACCGCATCAGTCTTCTCAGCAATGATATGGAACACAACGGTCAGGACATCACCCGGCTGGAGGAGGAGATTGCGGCAGGCAAAGAAGAGGCAAAGCGGTTAGACAGTCTGCTTGCGGAACATAAAGAGACACTCGCCGCGCTGAACACCAAGAACCTCGGAACCGGGAAGAGCCTGGATGCACTCACCGAAGAGTCTCAAAAAACCGATCGTGACGCCAGTGAAAAAAACAGTGTATTAGAATCCATGAAGGCGGAGGTGGTAGAACTTACCGCCAGGGTGAATACGCTGCATGCCGGAATTGAGAATCTGCATGTCTTGTCAGAAAACTTTTCGCAGCGCAAAGCCGCGATTGAGGAAGAGCAATCCGGCCGGACAAAAAATAAGAACGAATACCTCTCAGAATATGAAGAAGATCTAAGAAATCATGATGCAAGTGTTTTACAAATAGAACGCTGCAAGCAAACGGCAGAAAAGCTTGCAGGGGAACTTAGCCGCAGCGAGGCTGCGCTCAAAAAGTTAGAAGACGCCAAAAACCAGGGACTTTTGCGCCTTGGTCAGCAAAAATCGCGCCGATCGATGCTGATGGATATGGAGCGGGAATATGAGGGATACGCAAAAGGCGTCCGCGGCGTTATGACCGCGTACCAAAAAGGCGAGATCCCAAACGCCGAAATTTACGGCCCCTTGGCGCAGCTGATTAAAACGGAGCAAGCCTATATTACTGCCATTGAGACCGCCCTGGGTGCGGCAAATCAAAACATCGTCACAAAGTCGGAGGAGGATGCAAAGGCTGCGATTTCATACTTAAAGTCCCGGCATTTGGGGCGCGCAACCTTTCTCCCCATCTCTGCCATGAAACCAAAGCATTTTACGGATTCTGCCGCAAAGAATGCGCCGGGCTTTGTCGCTGTTGCCGCTGATTTGGTACAGTGTGATCATGCATACCGCGACATCGTCAGCTACTTTTTGGGAAACACCGTGATCTGCGAAAAGATGGAAAACGCCATCGCGATGGCGCGGAAATCGGGACACCGTTTTCGGATTGTCACGCTTGACGGTGACGTGATTCAGGCCGGCGGCGCCATGACCGGCGGCAGTGCTCTAAAGACGACCGGTTCTCTTTCGCGTACCGGTGAAATCGAATCCTTAAACGATGCGATTTTAAAGGGAGAGAAAGCCGTAAAAGAATACGAGGCTGCGTATCAAAATGCCTTGGAAAAACAAAAAGCGGCGCAGCAGCAAATCCGGGAGAATACGGAAAAAATGCAGGCGCTGCAGGGCGAATTGATTCGGCTAAAATCCAATCTCTCTCATAAAAAGAGCCTTTTGGACGGATTGGAGGCCGGCGAAAAGCAGCTGAACACGGAACTGGAGAGCATCATCAATCGGCTTTCGGATATTCAGGACGACAAGCGTGCAAGGGAAAAGGAAATTGAAACTTGTACTGCACGGTGCAAGGAACTGGAAAAGCAAATTACTTTTGTGCAGAAAGAATATTCCGAGTTGTCCGGGAAAAATGAGCAGCTGGTGTCAAAGCTGACAGAATTGAACCTTAGCCGTAACACCATCCAAAAGGATATGGAACTGCAAAACGACCGCATCTCAAGATTAACCACGGAAAAATCACAGGTTTTGCTGGCGGTTACTGCAAAGAGTGAGGGAATTTTGCAGATTCGGGAACGCAGCCATGCCATGCAGGAGGAAATCGAGGCGCTGAAAGCCGACACCGCGGCAAAGGAGGAACTGCTTTCCGGCTACCGTCAGAAACTGGATTTGCTCAGCAGTGAGCGCACCCAAAAGGAAGAGACAATTCGGCAGAGGCAGCAGGCACTCAAAGAATCTCAGGAGCAGATTTTTGGACTGACGCAGCAACAGGAACGGATGGAAAACCGTGCAGAACGCTACGAAAATGAGATTGAGGGCATCGTGACCCGGCTTTTGGAAGAATACGAACTTCCTTACAGTGAGGCGGCCGCGATGAAAACGGCGGACGATTTTGACTATTCTACCGCGTCGGCTCGGATCAAAACGCTGAAAGAGCAGATTCGCGCACTCGGAAACATCAACATCGACGCAATCGAAGAGTACAAGAATGTAAAAGAACGCTTTGATTTTCTGACCGTACAAACCAAGGATCTGGAAAAGGCGAAGAAGGAACTGGAGAGCGTCATTGATGAGATGCTGACGATCATGCAAAAGCGCTTTGCGGAGCAGTTTCAAATCATCAATCAAAACTTCAACCGCGTTTTTGCCGCCCTGTTCGGCGGCGGCCGCGCAAACCTGACGATGACAGATCCGGAAAATATTTTAGAGAGCGGCATCGAAATCGAAGCGCAGCCGCCCGGAAAGAAATTACAGAGTCTGACCCTGCTTTCCGGCGGTGAGCGCGCGTTTACTGCCATTGCGCTGCTTTTTGCAATCCTGGATGTACGGCCGACGCCGTTCTGCATCTTAGACGAGATTGAGGCCGCACTCGACGATGTAAACGTGTACCGCTATGCGGATTATCTGTCGCATTACAGCGATAAGACACAGTTCATTGTTGTAACACACCGGCGCGGCACCATGGAGGCAGCCAATATTCTTTACGGAGTCACTATGCAGGAGCGCGGCATATCCAAATTACTTTCACTCAATATCGACGATATACAACAGGAAAAGGAGTCATAAAATCATATGGGATTGTTTCATAAAATCAAAGAAAGCTTAACCAAAACAAGGGATTCGATCAACGAAAAGTTTGAATCTGTCATTAAAACCTTTAAAACGGTGGACGAAGAACTTTTTGAAGAATTGGAGGAGGCGTTAATCACTGCGGATCTTGGGGTTAATACCTCTATGGAGATCATTGAACGCCTGCGCAACGCGGCATCGGAAAAGCACATTGTGGACAGTGCGGACCTTAAGCAGGAATTAAAGCAAATACTGACCGAGATTTTAACGGACGGTGCCGATAACAAGATGAATGTTTACGGTCTGCCGGCCGTGGTGATGGTGATCGGTGTTAACGGGGTCGGCAAAACCACCTCGATCGGGAAGATTGCCAATATGTACAAGCAGCAGGGAAAAGAAGTTGTGATTGCCGCCGCCGATACCTTTCGGGCAGCCGCCATTGAACAGTTGGAGGTCTGGGCAGACCGCGCCGGCGTACGCTTGATTAAGCAGCAGGAGGGTGCGGATCCGGCTGCGGTAATTTATGACGCCATTGGCGCCTGCAAGGGAAAATATGTCGATGTTTTGTTATGCGATACCGCCGGACGGCTGCATAACAAGAAAAATCTTATGGAAGAGCTGAAAAAGATTTACCGAATTTTAGACCGGGAACTTCCGGGCGGCGGAAAAGAAATATTGCTGGTTTTGGATGCCACGACCGGTCAGAATGCCGTACAGCAGGCAAAGGAATTTAAAGAAGCCGCCGACATCACCGGTATTGTCTTAACCAAACTGGACGGAACCGCAAAAGGCGGTATTGTCTTTGCAATCAAGAATGAATATGATATTCCGGTAAAGCTGGTCGGCCTTGGCGAGGGAATCGATGATATTGCGCCGTTTGATGCAAAGGAATTTGTGGACGGAATCCTCGATACCGATGATGCGGAGAATGCCGATGCAGCAGATGCCATGGAATAATTCTTTTCGCTTTATAGAATCTGTTTTCCATATTTTAAGAAATCCCGCTCCGACTTTTTGGTTTGGGATTTCTTTTTTTGGAAAAATAAGGAATAATGATTGACAAATTCCAAAATATGGATTATAATATTTTTTGGAATTCTGTCGAAAAAAATTGAAAAAGCGTTGCCAGAGCCTCGTTTTAAAGAAAATGTAAAATTGTGGTTGACACATTACATTATTTAATGTATTAT